>JAMNXX010000308.1 GCA_023623095.1 Bacillota bacterium
CCAAAATCCTGAAAGGAGCAGATCCGGTGAAAAATGACAGAGCCAAGATTCTGCAGAACCTCTCCCTACTAAGCTATATTGGACTCATGATGGTTCTTCCTATTATTGCAGCCGTCTACCTGGGGAACTTCCTAGACAAGAAGTTCGACACAGGGAATATCTTTCTAATGATTTTTATTCTTCTCGGAGTCACATCTGGATTTTTGAATGTATACAAGATCGTTATGAAAGATATCAAGAAAAAGAAAAAATAAAGGGAAGTGGTAAGGGGTTGAAAAATACGATATGGGAACTTCAGCTAAAAATCTATAAATATACCATTCTCCTGATGATTCTGATCATCATTTGTTTTGCCATCTTCATACCAGATCCTTTACCTTTCATATTAGGTTTGATTTTTTCAACATTGATTAGTATGCTCAATTTCAGAAATTTAGCTTTAACAATGAAGAAAGCTGTCAACATGACGCCCAGAAGGGCACAAGTTTACGCTTCTTCCCATTATTTTCTGCGCTTTTTTATCACCGGGATTGTTCTATACATATCGATTCGCGCAGAATACCTCCATCTTTTCGGGGCAGTAATAGGGTTGTTGCTGATTAAGGTGGTTATCTTCGCAACAAACCTATTCAATGATACATCTTATTTCAAACGAATTTTTGCTAGAAAGGAGGGGAAGTAGGTGGGCGATGGTTTTGGAGCAAGAATTATTTTTGAGCTTCCCGGAGGAATCCAGATAACGGAAACCGTTACGACAACATGGATTATCATGATTGTTCTCATTGTTTTTTCCATTATTGCTACCCGCAATCTAGAACGCATTCCAAAAGGAAGGCAAAATTTCCTGGAAATGTTAGTCGAAGTGCTTTATAAATTTACGGAACAAACGATGGGAAAAAACAAAGTAGGGTTTACACCGTATATGGGAACGATCTTGATCTACATCTTAATTGCCAATTTGTCCGGGCTGCTCGGATTCAGACCCCCTACAGCAGACGTCAATACAACTATAGGTCTTGCTTTGATAAGCTTTTTCATGATCCATTTTTTTGGCATGAAAAGCAAAGGAGTAGGGACATACCTAAAAGGATTTCTAGATCCAATTCCGTTTTTACTGCCGCTTAATGTCATTGGAGAATTGGCGACACCGATTTCATTATCTTTCCGTCTTTTTGGAAATATCGTTGGCGGAGTTATTATCATGAGCCTTTTATACGGAGGATTGACGGCATTGGGTGCAAAGCTGGGAATCTATATTCCTATATTTACTACAGCCATCCCTGTTCCTTTTCACTTTTATTTTGACTTATTCTCAGGGGTATTACAGTCGTTTATCTTTACGATGCTGACGATGGTATTTGTCTCCAGTGCAATGGATTAAAACGAGTGATTACAGCAGAATAGGGGGTGAGGTAGTGGAAAATTTTATTGTTACATTTCTTGACTGGCTGCTTAGTTTTGACAGAAAGGCATTGATCCTCGGTGCTTCTGCGATTGGTGCAGGATTTGCCATGATTGCGGGCATAGGCCCTGGAGTTGGTCAGGGATATGCAGCGGGCAAAGCTGCCGAAGCGACAGCCAACAGTCCAAAAACATCTCGTCAATCCACGATGGTCATGCTGTTAGGAGCAGGAGTCGCAGAAACATCAGGAATTTTAGCTCTTGTGGTTGCGCTTATTTTACTATTTGGGAATCCGCTTATTTTTCAGGAGGGAGATGCATTGATCCTTGCTTTGTCTGTAATCGGCGCAGGCATATCGATGATTGCAGGAATTGGGCCTGGGATTGGGCAAGGCTATGCAGCCGGAAAAGGTGCCGAGGCGGTCAGCATCAATCCGGAGAACTATCGGCCTTCTACATTGGTCATGCTTTTGGGTTCTGCGGTGGCACAAACTTCCGGGATCTTTTCTCTTGTTATTTCCCTCATCTTGATGTATGCAAATCCACTAGTATCCTTACATGGCGCATCGATCGTACTGGCGGCCTCGGGATTGGGTGCAGGAATTGCCATGCTGGCAGGGATTGGACCTGGGATTGGACAAGGATATGCTGCCGGAAAAGGAACAGAAGCAGCAGCCAAGCGGCCGAGATTTCAGCCGATGATTGTCCGAACGATGATATTGGGGCAAGCGGTCGCGCAGACGACAGGAATTTATGCATTGGTCATTGCGCTTGTTTTGATGTTTGCAAATCCTTTAATCAAACTTTTATAACTTCATTGATAAAGTGAAGTCAAAGCGAAAAAAGCATGATGACATTGATTTAAAAAATAATGAAAAAGAAAGTCAAAAAGGAGGAATATAAGCA
>JAMNXX010000073.1 GCA_023623095.1 Bacillota bacterium
TTGCTGTCGCATTAGAAAAATTTGTTTTATAAATCTAGTGCTATAAGACAATACATATGTGACGAGAAAACAAAATCTAAGAGAATTTGTTCGAGGTTGAATAGACAGGTTTCCAACTTTTATGATATAATCGTATATCATAGCATATAAACCATCCGATTTATCTTTAAGAAGGGGTTTTGAGCCATGTTTGGAGAAAAAGACTGTTTTGATTGTTATGCTTTGGAAGGAGACAAGTGCAAATTAGGGTATCGCATTGAACCGTTATACTTTAGCATTTGTTATATAAAAGAAGGATACAGACCTTTAGAAGACTGTCCAAAGCCTGAAACAGAGGAAGCATATATTCAATGTATGCGTCAACAAAAAAAATAATAAATGGATTGTGATTGCCTCATCTTTTATGATGAGGTTTGTTTTTGAAAATGAAAGTCATGATTTTAAATCGAGCGGATAGAATATGTGTGAGAACGAAACATGAAGCAATCATAAGTAGTTGATGAGGTAAAGATTGTATGTTAAAATTTTTAGGTAAAGTCCGTTTATGCTTTATAGCGGTGAAGCATTTTATATATACGATATGAAAAAAATCGCTTGATATTTAGGATATGGAAAAATGAATGGAAAAAGCAGGTTTTTTATTGAAATGAAAAAATTCCTATGGAAAAGCAAAGAAGATGAGGAGGAAAGGTATGAGAGCGGTTATTACAGTAGTAGGCAAGGATAGGATCGGCATTATTGCTGGGGTTACGACCTTACTAGCAGAAAACAAAATTAATATTTTGGATATTAGTCAAACGATTTTGCAAGATTTTTTTACAATGGTGATGATTGTAGATTTAGCGAAAACCGATATCTCTTTTGAAGTATTGCAATCAGATCTTGCGCGGAAAGGCGAGGAGATGGGTCTTTCCATAAAAATTCAACATGAAAACATATTTAAAGCAATGCATCAGATTTAAGGAGGAACAATATGTTAAATTTTCAGGATATTATGCAGACCATCCGGATGATAGAAAAGGAAAAGTTAGACGTACGAACGATTACAATGGGGATTTCTTTACTGGATTGTTCTGATGAAGATGGAAAAGTAGCGAGGCAGAAAGCTTATGATAAAATCACAAGACTTGCCCAGAATTTGGTAAAAGTTGGAGAAGAAATTGAAATTGAATATGGAATTCCGATTATCCATAAAAGAATTTCGGTTACTCCGATTTCATTAATTGCTCAAGCTTGTAATGATGACGATTATGTAGAATTTGCAATCATGCTGGATAAAGCAGCGAAAGCTGTAGGTGTCAATTTTATAGGAGGTTTTTCTGCACTTGTTCATAAAGGGCATACGGAAGGCGATAGAAAGTTGCTCCGTTCAATTCCTTTAGCTTTAAAAGAAACGGAAAGAGTTTGTTCTTCAGTCAATGTAGGAAATACAAGAACAGGAATCAATATGGATGCAGTCAAACAAATGGGAACAATTATTAAGAAAACTGCTGAGCTAACCGCAGATCAAAATAGCATTGGTTGTGCCAAATTAGTGGTATTTGCAAACGCAGTAGAAGATAATCCATTTATGGCAGGAGCATTTCATGGAGTAGGAGAGGGAGAATGTACGATTAATGTAGGCGTAAGCGGTCCCGGAGTCGTTAAGGTTGCTTTGGAATCCGTAAAAGGGCAGCCTTTTGATGTGGTGGCGGAAACGATTAAAAAAACAGCATTTAAAATTACAAGGATGGGACAACTTGTAGCGAGCGAAGCATCAAGAAGATTAAATGTCCCATTTGGAATTGTGGATTTGTCTTTAGCTCCCACTCCTGCAATAGGAGACAGCGTTGCCCGTATTCTGGAGGAAATGGGCATTGAAAGTTGCGGTGCACCGGGTACGACAGCTGCTTTAGCCTTGTTAAATGATGCTGTTAAAAAAGGAGGTATTATGGCTTCTTCTCATGTTGGAGGATTAAGTGGCGCATTTATTCCTGTCAGTGAAGATGAAGGCATGATTCAAGCAGTAAAAATGGGATCGATGAATATAGAAAAATTGGAGGCCATGACCTGTGTATGCTCCGTGGGCCTGGATATGATAGGGATTCCAGGGGATACGCCTGAAGAAACAATATCCGGGATTATTGCAGATGAAGCAGCTATTGGCGTCATCAATAACAAAACAACAGCGGTTCGGATAATTCCCGTTTTTGGAAAATCTGTAGGCGAAGAAGTAGAATTTGGTGGATTATTAGGAAAAGTGCCGATTATGCAGGTGAGCAAATTTTCCAATCGAGATTTCATCAATAGAG
>JAMNXX010000231.1 GCA_023623095.1 Bacillota bacterium
TTTTTAATGCAGATGAGAAAGCTTTATACGAATGCCCGAGAATAAATGAAAAAATTATACATAATATAATACAAAATCGCCAGATAGGCATCATCCAAAAACAAATCGCACAAATGAAGCAATACCGGATCGAAGTACTAGATATTGAAGATGAATCATATCCTTTAAATCTAAAACATATTTATGATCCTCCTTATATTTTATATAAAAAAGGGCAAATATTAAAAACAGACGAAAATGCAGTAGCGATCGTAGGCACTCGAAAGGCTTCTCCTTATGGAAAATGGACAGCTTATCGATTAGCTGGTGATCTAGCAAAGAGGGGAGTTACAGTTGTCAGTGGACTTGCTTATGGAATCGATACGGAAGCGCATAAAGGAGCACTTGATCATGGTGGACGAACGATTGCCGTATTGGGTTGCGGACTAGACCAATGTTATCCTAAATCAAATGCTCGCTTAATGCAGCAGATAGAAAGGCAAGGGGCTGTCCTATCGGAGTATCCAATAGGAATGGGGCCGGTACCTGGGAACTTTCCAGCTAGAAATAGAATCATAAGCGGTTTAGCAAAAGGGGTCGTTGTGGTAGAAGCTGCAGCAAAAAGTGGAGCGCTGATTACAGCCGAATTTGCTTTAGAGCAAGGAAGAGAGGTATTTGCAGTACCTGGAAATATCAATAGTGAACTGAGCGAAGGGACGAACCGGCTGATTCAAGAAGGCGCAAAGCTGGTTTCGTGTGTAGAAGATATTTTAGAGGAACTGAATATTGATACAGGAAGTTTTCAAGAGCCGCTCGAAATTGAATTAAGCGAACAAGAATCGAAAATTTATCAAATCATTATAGAAAACCAGCCGATCCATATCGAATATTTATTAAAAAAATCTGAGATGCGCATTGAGCAGATTCATAGTATCATTACTGTATTGCAGCTAAAAGGTTTGATCCGGCAGCTGCCGGGAAAAATCATTTTATCAAAATAATTTTTTATTAAAAAGTTTACATAGTGTAAAGTTGGTGTAAGACATAGTATAAAATTAAATTTTGAAAAACAGATAAGTTTCTGATATAATTACTATTACTGTTCTTTCTAAATGGAGGTGGAGTTTTGGCAAAATCTTTAGTTATTGTAGAATCTCCTGCAAAGGCGAAAACAATTAGCAAATTTTTAGGAAAACAATACAAAGTTGTTGCCTCCGTCGGTCATGTGAGGGATTTGCCTCGAAGCAAAATGGGAATTGATTTGGAGAATAATTATGAGCCTCATTATATAACGATTCGTGGAAAAGGTCCTGTTATTAAAGAATTGAAGGCTGAAGCAAAAAAAGTTGAAGAAATCCTCCTTGCAACAGACCCGGATAGAGAAGGAGAAGCAATCGCATGGCATTTGGCTCATATTTTATCAATAGGAGAGGAAAAAAAGTGCAGAATCGAGTTCAATGAGATTACAAAAACCGCGATCCAAAATGCGATAAAATCGCCGCGTCCGATTAACAAAAATTTAGTAGATGCACAGCAGGCAAGGCGTATTTTAGACAGATTGGTCGGGTATAGTATCAGTCCGCTTCTATGGCGCAAGATCCGAAAAGGATTAAGCGCCGGAAGAGTACAATCTGTTGCAACAAGATTAATATGCGATAGGGAAAGAGAAATTGAAGCGTTTGTTCCTCAGGAGTATTGGAGCATTATAGCGAACTTAGAAATAAAAGAAACAAAAGAAAAATTTTCTGCAAAATTTTATGGAACGGCGGATGAAAAAATAGAAATCAACGATCAGGAAACCGTACAAAATATATTGAGCCAATTAGATGATGAATCGTATGTTGTATCTTCGGTTAAGAAAGGACAAAAAAAGAGAAATCCATATCCTCCTTTCACAACGAGCAGCCTGCAGCAGGAGGCTGCAAATCGGTTGGGCTTTAGCACAAAAAAGACGATGTTGCTTGCTCAGCAGTTATACGAGGGAGTAGATGTGAAAGGGGAAGGAACGGTAGGATTAATCACCTATATCCGAACAGATTCTGTGCGAATTTCAGAGGATGCTCAAAAAAGCGCAAGGAAATATATTTTAAAGAATTATTCTGAGGATTATCTTGCTGAACAAAAACAATATGCTTCCAAGAAACAAATGCAGGATGCGCATGAAGCGATTCGTCCTACTTCTGTTGAAAGGACACCGGAACAAATCCGATCATCATTAAGCACAGACCAATATAAACTTTATAAACTCATTTGGGAAAGGTTTTTGGCTAGCCAAATGCAGAGTGCTGTTTATAGTACATATAAAG
>JAMNXX010000328.1 GCA_023623095.1 Bacillota bacterium
CCAATAGCGATTGCAGTGATTTTCATCACTTCCATCACAGCATAGCTACAGATAAAAGCGGCTGATTTTCAGCTGCTTTTATGCTGTTTGGGAATTTTTTTTATTTCTTTCCGTTTTGCCAATCCCCGTTCATAGCCTTTTTGTATGAGTTTTTTCGATTGATTTAAATCAATTGGGTTAAAACCTTTCATATTAATATCGATCAATAAATCGGCTTGAGAAATTTCATGGGAAGATGCTTTATGCTGCATGATCAAAAAAGATTTGAGTATAATTTCGGGACCCGTCTTTGGAATCCATTGGTTGAAATCGGAGAAAAGATGAACGGCAATGGTATAATGGGCACCCATTTTTTTTAATTGTGTAACGGGTAAATTATTTACAAGACCGCCATCGACCAAAGTTCTTCCTTCTATGACGACAGGCTGAAAAATACCCGGAATAGCCGTAGAAGCGCGGATAGCCGTCGCAACTTTCCCGGATTGGATAACGACTTCCTCACCTGATATTAAGTCCGTACAGATGGCTGCAAAAGGGATTTTTAAATCTTCAAATGTTTTATAACCGATTTTTTTATGAATAAAGGATTCCATTGGCTCATTGGTGAGCAATCCTTCATTGGGGATTACGAAACGGCATAGATCTTTCCAATGGGTTTGATGCGCCAGCTCCTCTAATTTGGATACCGGAACGCCCAATGCGTAGAGCCCGCCGATAAGTGCGCCAATGCTTGTGCCGCTGATATAGCTGATGGGGATTTGGTTTTCTTCCAATGCTTTTAGCACGCCGATATGGGCGATTCCCCATGCAGAGCCTCCGCTGAGAGCGAGCCCGATTTTGGGAGCGAAAACATTGGATGCTACCTTTTTTCCAAAAGAAAAAGAACGCTTGATGAGGTTGGGAAACATTTCAATTGGCGCCATAAAGAGCCCCCCTGTTTTCTGATAAGGATTGTTACGGATAGGATACTCCTTTTATTTTATTCATTTTTACCCCATTTTGTTAAAAAATCCTTCATTCAACACAATTATTTTTGTGGTTTCATAGTATATTATTGAAATGATAAAGAAGATGAGGGTTGAGAAAGGAAGGTGGGGTATATGGAAGAACAATATATAGAGCGGTTTTCCGGAATAGAAAATCATAAAAGATTCGATTATAGAAATATGCTGTTTCCGATAGCATTGTATACTTTATTTTACCGGAATGGACAAGGAAAGCTGGAAACAGATGATATGGTGCGTACTGCCCAGATCGTAAAAAGCGTAAAGCCGTATTTTCAAAATAAACCGCGTGAAGTCCTTGCCAAAGCGGAGAGCATTTTGGAAATTTTTAATGCGTTTAATCGATATATGCAAGGAGAATATAAAATAGAAAAAAATTCTGATTTTGATACACAATCCGTATCGAACAAACCGATTAAAATATTGGAAGCTGTCAGGCCTCATTTAAAAGGAGAAGGAAAAGAACGAGTTGAAAAAATGCTTTTATTGAATGATCGGCTCAATCGGTTAAAAAATTCTCCTGGGGGAAAGAGGAATCTTATAGAAGATGCCGAAAACATAACGGATATTTTAGAAGTGTTGCAGCATGAAAAAGGAAGTGAGATGAGAGAATTATTAAATAAAACAAAAGAGATCATGAAAATCATCAATCGATAGAGACAGGCAAAAGCTTATGAGCAGGCGAAACATCTTTTGCCTGTTTTTATGATTTGAAAAATACATAATACATCTTTATGCGGACTGCATCCTATATTTCTAAATCTTTTCAAGGCAGCAAAAAATTCCATGCGAACAGAAGAAGATATGATGGCTTGATGCAACGATTTTTTAGAATAATTGAAAGAGAAGAAACAAACAATAAAATCGATCAAAAATTTTTTAAAAATCTATTGACAAATTTAAAAAAAGAAACTAATATATAATATATACACCCCCTCCGGTAGGGGGAGGAGGAACAAGGGAGGGGTTTTGATGAAAGCGAAGTTTTTTTGAAAAAGCGGAAAAAAATTGAGGATTTCGAATTTTACCAGTCGTTAGGAAAATAGTTTTTATGATATGGGGCTGAAATTGTCCGTTTAAGCTGATTTGTTATTGGGTAAAAAAATGCATATAAAAGGGGTCAAAAGAAATGGTTGGAACAAAATCTTATCAATCTTGGTCTTGGATTTTTATGGTGCTTTTCATTACACTATCCATTGTGGATATCCGCTTTGGATTGCTTGGATTTGTATGCATGGGGCTGCCAATTTA
>JAMNXX010000181.1 GCA_023623095.1 Bacillota bacterium
GCTGTAAAATAGACTTTATCCCCTGGTTCACCTCGATTGGGGAACATCTTCAGATCGCCGATATTGGAGATCTCTTCAACGAATCGGAATTGATTTTTATATGTATACATCACTGTAACGTTTACTTTTGCAGTTTCATTGCCCGGAAAAGGGCTGGAAGGACTGACTCCGGTTTCTTTTTTTTCAAAGATAATATGCTGCAGTCCCGGGCTTCCTGTCGGCTTTTGAATCGTTACGCTGGTATCATTGTCAAAAAGGCTTTTGTTAAATTCGACGGCATTTCCCTCATGCTCGTACTTCGCAGAGATAGTAGAATCCGTCTTGATTTTTGTTAAGTTATTTCCTTCTAGCACCAGATCATCTTTATTTAATCGAACTGTCCGTGTCACGCCTGTCAAGACGGGCATTTCGCCTTCATTGATCGGAATGGTGATCCCTTCTATCATCACGGAATTTCCCAACTGATCTTCTGTGAGTTCAAACTGCAAAATGCCTTGGCTATTGATCACGCGGTTGGTCAGGCGCTGGTATCCTGTGCTGGTGATGATCCCTACTTCTGCATTTTGCAGATTGGTTCCGGTCAGGAGGACCCTCCGGAGCTCCAGATTTCGGTTTCGATCGTATATTTTATAAATCGTAACCTGATCGACTTTAAAATTTTCCGGATCGAATGCATGCGCCTCAAAAGATGTCCACGGAAAAACCCCAAACAGCAGGGAGGCGATCAAGATAAAACTCCATATCGACCGGATTTTTCGTTTCCCCAGCATGGCTTTCATAACGGTTTTCACCCTCCCTTTCCACGGGCAGACGGAACCGTCTGTCCCTACAGTTTTTTTCTTTTCCAAACATACTTCCTAAGAGTCCCGGTAGGGACACCCGTTCCTTTGTTTCGGGCGAGCGAAGCCCGTCCCTACAGTTGTTCTTAGTTCCTTCGTTACGGGCGACCGCAGGTCACCCCTACGGTTGGTTTAAAAGAACAGGTCGTCCGTCCGCACAGTTCTTTTCTAAACATACCTCCTAATAGGCTTCGGTAGGGGCGGTTTTCGACCGCCCGCCCCTTATTTCTCGGGCGAGCGAAGCTCGTCCCTATAGTTGGTTTTTAGAACGTAAGCCGTCCATCATTGTTTTTAGAGCGAAGATTATCCATACAGTTCTGTCCTAATATCGTTTAATGGATCCCTATTTGGAATATCCCCTCTCTTTTTAGTCGTCTTCGACAACGACAAAAATTCCTTTCGGAAGGTTTTTGGCTTCTACGCAGTTGTCGATCTGATTGAGTTTAAAAGAATGGGGATAAAAGTTGCGCGTATATTCATCATAGCGGAGCAGCCTTACATTTTCGAGCCCTGCTGATTTCATAGGAATGCACACGGATATTCCTGATGTGATGTAATTTTCTCCTGAAACTTGAATAAAATCCGATTGAATGCCTTTCCCTCTTAACTTTTGCTTTAAGTTTTGGGCAAGTGCAGGCTCCGCTCTGCCCAAACGGATAATGATTTCATTGCTCTCTGCATAAGGGTCTAAACCGACCTGATGCAAAGTGATGTCGCCCCACCTGGATTTTGTCTCCAATATCCGAATAAACTCGTCTTCATATCCGAAATATCGGATGTTCCGCGTCCACACCTCTTCCCCCATCCACTGATCTAGATGGAATAAGAGATGGAACGCATTGCTGTAATACGAGGCAAGCATCAGCGTATCTTCACTGAGCTTGGCAGCGCTCCGCACCTCTCCTCCTACAAATTCATCCTTGATGCGATAATCTTCATTGGGAAGCATATCTCCAGATTCCACAACGCTCAGCGAACCATAGAGGATCTGTTGATGATCCCGGTCATTTTGAACGATAATATTGTAAATCCCCGGATTGAGTTTATGTCTCCCTTCCGGAAGATAGACTTTTATTTGTTTTTCGCTGATCACTTCCACATAATCTGCTTCGATATCATTGAAGTAAACGGAAATGGTATCGCTGTCGAAAAAATCGCCGTATAAGATGATCGGCTCATCGGGATCATAATCATGGGGAATGCTTCCAACGCTCACATCAACCACCAGAGGAGTCGATGTGGTCACAAAAGTCCACTCAACGGCATCATTGCCTATTTGAGGCGCATCGGCATCATAAACGATAAAAGGAGGAATCATGACCTGATAAGTCGTTTGCGCCCTCAAAGGCTGTACCGGAATATAGAGGGCAGCTTGTCCGCCCTGTTTTACAAATAAATATTTGGAAATGGCCGC
>JAMNXX010000251.1 GCA_023623095.1 Bacillota bacterium
GGTCTGACACAAGAAGACCTTGCAAATTACATTGGTGTATCTAAGGCTTCGGTCTCTAAATGGGAAACCGGTCAGAGTTATCCTGACATTACTTTTCTTCCGCAGCTTGCAACGCTCTTTAATATAAGCATTGACGAACTCATAGGTTATGAACCGCAGATGAGTAAGGAGGATATCCGTAAACTGTACATAAAATTATCTGATGATTTTGTATCAAAACCTTTTGATGAGGTATTAAATTCTTGCCGAGAGATTGTTAAAAAGTATTTTTCATGTTTTCCGTTGTTATTCCACATCGGACTGTTGCTTGTTAACAACTGTATGGGAACAGGAGACAAGGAAAGGACCCTTTCTGTATTATCAGAGGCCAAAGAGTTGTTTATCAGGGTAAAAACAGAAAGTGACGATGCGGAACTTGTTCAACTCGCATTAAATATGGAGGCATGCTGCGCCTTAATGATGGAGAAACCAAACGAAGTGATCGATCTACTGGAAGGAACAAGCCGCAAGATCATTTCCAACGAATCATTACTAGCGTCTGCCTATCAAATGGTTGGCAAATCAAAAGAAGCCAAGTCGACATTACAGGTTGCTATCTATCAGTATATGGGCAATCTCTTTGGGGCATTAACGGATTATCTTGTTCTTTGTACTGATAACACCTATCAGTTTGAAAAAACGTTTAAACTTGCAAACGATATTGCTGATGCTTTTGGCTTGAAAAAGCTTCATCCGTCATTACTCATAAAGCTCTACATCGTTGCTGCCCAGGGATACACTATGCTCGGGAATAAAGAAAGAGCCATGGAAATCCTCGAAAAATATGCGGAGTTAGTCACCGGTGATATTTATCCTTTGCAGTTAAAAGGAGATGAATACTTTTATCTAATAGATCAATGGATTGAAGAACTCGATTTAGGGAAATCTCTTCCCAGAAGTGAAAAAATAATACGAAAGAGCATGGCGGACGGAGTCATAAATAACCCTGCGTTCGCAATTTATGCCGATGATAGTCGATATAAGAGGATTGTCGAAAAACTGAACGATAACTGTTAGGGGCAGGAATTACCATACAAGTATACAAATTATGAATTAATTAAGAGAGGGTGGAATCATGGACTTGACTATGTTAAAGGAATATTTTCCGTTTCTTATCCCGCTGGTTATATTGCAGCTTGTACTGAGTATTACTGCACTTATCCATGTGTTGCGTCATCCCCGTTACCGTTTCGGGAATAAAGTGATGTGGGTTTTAGTGGTGTTGTTCATACAGTTTATCGGCCCGGCCCTGTATTTTACGTTAGGCAGGGGTGAGGAATAAATGGGTATTTTGGAAATTAAACAGATTTATAAGAGTTTTGGATATCATAAAGTGCTGAATGGATTGGATATGGATGTTCCGGAACATTCTATATTCGGTTTTGTAGGGCAAAATGGTGCAGGCAAAACAACAACGATGAAAATTATACTCGGATTGCTAAAGCCGGACAGCGGATCTGTAATCGTATGCGGGGAAAAGGTTACGTATGGAGAAACAAAAACCAACCGGAACATAGGCTTTCTTCCTGATGTTCCGGAATTTTACGGGTACATGAATCCAATGGAATATTTAAAGCTGTGCGGTGAGATAACCGGACTTGCAAAAAGTAAGATTAAATTGAGGAGCGAAGAATTACTCGAACTTGTGGGGCTAAAACATGAAAGAAAGAAGAAAATTGGCGGGTTTTCAAGAGGTATGAAACAACGTCTCGGGATTGCACAAGCCTTGCTGAATGAACCAAAACTTCTAATTTGCGATGAGCCTACATCAGCGCTCGATCCGGTTGGTAGGAAGGAAATACTTGATATTTTGATGGCAGCTAAAGGGAAAACAACAATCTTATTTTCAACTCATATTTTATCGGATGTTGAAAGAATATGCGATCATATTGCGGTATTGCATAATGGAAAGCTTGCACTTTGCGGTACGCTTTCTGAAGTAAAGGACCGTTACAAGCATAATGGGTTTATTCTTGAATTTGAGGATGAAAAAGAAGCTTGTTTTTTTGAAAATGCGGAAGAGTTGAAGCAGCCGACAATAAGTTTATCGCGTAATAAAAACGTCGTGACGGTGCTGCTGAAAGGCAGCGATATGGACGGGCATTTTCTGCTTTGTATGCTATCGAAAATGCGAATTATCCCATTGAAGTTTGCAGTTATGGAACCGACTTTGGAGAGCCTGTTTATGGAGGTGGTTCGATGATAG
>JAMNXX010000123.1 GCA_023623095.1 Bacillota bacterium
GTATGAGGCAGAAGGAGTAGGGCTTGCGGCTCCTCAGATAGGTGTATTGAGACGGGTTGTTGTTATCGATATCGGAGAGGGACTCATTGAGCTAATCAATCCTGAAATTATCGCAGCAGAAGGAGAAAATGTAGAGCCGGAAGGATGTCTGAGCATACCGGGTGTTACGGGAAATGTGAGACGGCCGGAATGGGTTAAGGTAAAAGCATTAAACAGATCAGGGGAAGAAATCGAGATAGAAGGCAGAGATCTTTTAGCACGAGCTTTATGCCATGAAATCGATCATCTAGAAGGAATTTTGTTTACGGATAAGCTTGAAAAGTAGGTGAAAACGATGAAGATCATTTTTATGGGGACTCCGGATTTTGCTGTCCCATCTTTAATGGAAATGATATCACAGGGTCATGAACTATTAGCAGTCGTTACACAGCCGGATAGACCAAGGGGAAGGGGCCAAAAACAAACATTTTCTCCGGTGAAACAGAAAGCATTGGAATATGGGATACCGGTTTTTCAACCTGAAAAGCTAAGAGAGAAAGAGGCAATTTCTGAGATTGAAAGATTATCTCCCGACTGTATCGTAGTTGTTGCTTTTGGACAAATATTGCCTAAGCAAATATTGGATCTTCCTTCTTTCGGTTGTATCAATGTACATGCATCTCTGTTGCCAAAGTACAGAGGAGCAGCCCCTATCAATTGGGCAATTATCCGCGGGGAACGAGTTACAGGAGTCACTACAATGTATATGGATGAAGGACTTGATACAGGGGATATTATATTACAAAAAGAAATTCCTATCGGGGATAAGACTGCTGGGGAATTGCATAATGAATTAGCAGAAGAAGGAGCGAAGCTATTGGGGGAGACACTCCAATTAATTGAAAGAGGGATTGCACCCAGGGAGAAACAGAATGAGAGCGAGAGCAGCTATGCACCGATGCTGGATAAAAATTCAGGAGAAATCAATTGGAATCGTCCTGCTTCTGATATCTATAATTTAATTCGGGGAGTGATTCCATGGCCTACTGCTTTTACTACCTATAAAGGGGAGAAGTTTAAAATTTGGAAAGCGAGGGTACTAGAAAAACATGGAGAAGGCAGCCCGGGTATGGTGATTGATATAAGCAGGGAAGGGCTGTCTGTTTGTACGGCAGATAAAATATTGCTTATTGAAGAGTTGCAGTTTCCAAATGGTCGTCGCATGACAGTCGATGAATATTTAAGAGGGCATCAAATGAAAAAGAAGGTTATCTTAGGCGAATAAGGTGCAAAACCATGAAAAAAAACAGCATTATTTTTTTAAATCTTGTTCTTTTTTTAATGATTTTTTCAAGCATGCTTGCTCTTTTAACACTGCTTTTGTTGAAAAATAGCAATTTGGTATTATATCGGGCAGTTTTGACTATAATATTTATATTATCGGTACTTTTTTTCGGCTATATATTGATAAACGGCATTTTGATTGTTTTTTTGTTGAAAGGGAAAAGGATTCCTTTCTTTTCTGATAAATGGTTAAAATCATCTTTGAATTTTTTGTACTCGAGTATTTTATATCTTTCGAAATTATTTCGACTCGATAAGGATAAAGTTAGAAATGTTTTTACTCAATTAAACAATCAAATTGTTCGATCAGGAAGAAAAACCATGAAGCCGGAAGATATTTTGATCTTATTGCCCCACTGTCTTCAAAATACGGATTGTCCCTATAAAATAACAGGAAATATTGACAATTGTAAAAGATGCGGTTTGTGTCCGATCGATCATTTGCTCGATATTCGAGACCAATATCATACGAAAATGTTTGTTGCTACAGGAGGCACTTTAGCGAGACGCATTGTCCATCAGGTAAAACCAAAGATGGTCATTGCAGTAGCATGTGAACGAGATTTGAGCAGTGGGATTTTAGATATAAAAAAGATTCCTGTAGTCGGTATTTTGAATGAAAGGCCAAATGGACCTTGTATGAATACAAGAGTAAGTGTAAAAGATATTGAAGAAACGATTCAATTTTTTATACAAGAGGGGGAATAAGGATGTTCTATTCGCCATATATGGGCATACAGCCGGGAATCATTTTTCTGATCCCTGCAATCCTTCTTGCGATGTATGCTCAGGCAAAAGTACAGAGAAATTTCAATCAATATCTCCATGTAGAAAGCATAAAAGGTTATACAGGAGCACGTGCTGCGAGGTTGATTTTAGATAGAAGTGGATTGCAACATGTTGTCATCGAACCGACACAA
>JAMNXX010000263.1 GCA_023623095.1 Bacillota bacterium
CTAAGAATAAAATTTCATACTCATATCCTTCTTGCTGAATTTTATCGAGAGCTTCAAACAGATCCTCGAAAAATTTTCCGCCCCGAATATCGATCACCAGTGCGATCTTCTCAATATCCTCCCGGGAATGAAAGCAAAGTTCTGCAAATTTAGGAATCAAAAGGGGAGGCAAATTGTCTGCACAGTAAAACCCGATATCTTCCATGCACTTCATCGCTTGGCTCTTTCCAGCTCCTGACAGGCCGGTTATAATGACAAATTTCATTTTCTTCCTCCTCTGTATCCTTCTGCATTGATCACCTGACTTGCATCAAGTCCTGCTTCCATCGCTTTTTGGAGCGCCAATGCAACATTTCCCACCTCTTCCGGTCGATGTGCATCGCTGCTGATAGCAAATTTTACGCCTTCTTTGGCAGCAATCCGGATATATTCTATTGTTAGATTATCATGGCTGCTGTTGATCTCCATCGCCGTTCCCCTCTGTGCTGCTGCCTTTGCCACTTCTTTTGTATCGATATTCGCTTTCGCTCCTGGATGCGTCAAAATATCGATCGGATACTGATAAATCGCTGCAACTACCGCATCTGTATTCAGCACTCTTATCTTTCTGTCTACCGTTGGAAAATATCTGGCCAAAATATTTCCCCCATGAATCTTTAACGTGCTTCCCAAATTCGATGATAACGCACCAAAATGATACCCCGCCAATAAAATATCCAATTGGCGGATCATCTCTCCATCCACATCAAGCTGTCCCGATTCTCCGATAATATTCGCCTCTAGTCCGAATCGAATACGAATCTGAGGAAACAAAGGGCGAATCCTTTCAATCTCTTTCTTCATTTTTAAAATGTCTTTCTTTTTTACTCCGTATAGGATATGTCCAGGACCGTGATCGGTAATGGCAATCTCTTTTAAACCTTTTCTCTGCGCAGCTTCCACATTTTGCTGTATAGTTCCCTTTCCGTGACTGTAGAGGGTGTGGGTATGATAATCCGCAAAAATTTTCATTTGTTTTTCTCCAGTCTTCCCCATTTAAGCTTTTTATTCCTCCCCGATAATCTTCACCTCTAAATCCAACAAAACTCCAAATCGATCCCGAACCGTCTTTTGGACCAAGCGGATCAAGTTGATCACATCCTGAGCCGTAGCATGATCTTCATTTACGATAAATCCAGCATGCAGTTCCGATACGCGCGCTCCCCCGAATCGAACGCCTTTTAATCCCGCATCTTCGATCAGCTTCGAAGCATAATGATTTGCAGGCCTCTTAAAGACGCTGCCTGCACTGGGCTGATGCAAAGGCTGCTTTGCAGTTCTCCTTTGGGTTAGATCGCGGGTAATTGACAAAATTTGATCGGGATCTCCTTTTTTTAGTTGGATTTCCACTTCTAAAACGATCCACTTCTCTTCCTGCATCCTGCTTTTTCGATATCCAAAATTCAATTCTTGATTGTTCAATCGCAGGAGATTTCCTTCCAGATCCATTACGGTAACCGCTTTTACAATATCTTTCATTTCTCCCCCGTATGCACCTGCATTCATTACAACAGCTCCGCCCAAACTGCCTGGGATGCCGCCGGCAAACTCAAATCCCTCCAAATGATGTTCCAGCGCAATTTTTGAAAGGCTCGAAAGCAGTATTCCGGCCTGTGCCCGGATGATTTCTCCCTGTACGGAAACTTTGCTGTAGTCTCCTCCGATTTTAATGATTACCCCTCGGACACCCTTATCCCTCACAAGCAAATTGGTTCCATTTCCCATAACATAAAAATCGATTCCCATTTCTCTGCAAACTTTTAAAACATGCCTTAATTCTTCTATATCTGACGGAAGCACCATCAAATCCACGGGTCCTCCTATTTTAAATGAGGTATGTTTTGCCATGGGCTCATTTTTTCTGATTCTTTCTGCATGAATCTTTTCTGCGAGCCGTTCATAAACCTTCTCAATGTGCAAGTTTTTTCACTCCTCGTTTCTTATTGCTTTTATTTCGAATTGGGCAGGTCCGATACGCATCCCATTTTCTGCTTCAATCTTTTCTCGATTCAAAATCGCTGGATGGCAATCCAGGGATTGTCAGGCCAACCTTATTTTATATTTTAACAACTATGACCATGTGATCAGTATACCTTTTTGAAAGTTGAAATACAAGCTTCCTGACAGTTTCCGCCTGGCTTCCGGCTTTTATTTCCCTATTATTCCATTTTTTACGCCCTGCAATCTTTCTATACCT
>JAMNXX010000298.1 GCA_023623095.1 Bacillota bacterium
ATAAGGATGAAGGTTTTGAACCGCATCGATTTCACCTGAATGCATTCCTTTTAAAAATTGTATCATGTAAACGGTATATTGCCTACCTGCAGCTCGCATTCCTTGTCCTAAAGCAGCTGTGGTTTTTCCTTTTCCATCTCCTGTATAAATTTGTACAAGTCCTTTTTGTATAGAGCGCTTCAATTCGCATTTCACCTCTTAGAATCCAAAACAATTTTTTCGTTTCGAATCGTCCTGCCTTCTAAAACCAACAATTTTTCTTTTATGTCTATCCCTTCCGCATAGCCTACTAGTCTTCCATCATGGCCAACGACTCGGTGGCATGGAATAATCACTGCAATCGGATTCTTGTTATTTGCCATGCCTACCGCTCGAAACCCTTTTGGACTTCCAACTCTTTGTGCAATCTCTTTATAACTGCATACCTCACCATAAGGAATATCCATTAGCGCTTTCCATACTCTTTTTTGGAAATCCGTTCCTGTTAAATCAAAATGAACTTCAAATCTTTTGAGCCTTCCGTCAAAATATTGTTTTAATTGATTGATAATCGGTTCATGCAGTAACGGATCTTCATAAAAATCGTCAAAATGGCTGCGAAGCCACGAAAAAAATCTTTCCTCATTGCTCCGCATCCATTCCAGCCTGCATAGCCCATTTTGCGTAGACGCCATATATAAATGTGCGAAAGGAGTATCCATTTTCGCATAGTATGCTGTTCTTTTCATTTTTCCTCTCCGCCATCTTCTTTGATTTTTCGATAAGCTTCTTTTGCCAAACGCCACTGCTCCCTTGCTTGCTCCTCGATTTTTTTCCTCGTTTGAATCCCCGGTTGGCTGATTGTTCGATTAAACCAAGCAACTGCTTCTTCATATCTCCCTAGCCTGCGATTTAATTCTCCCAGCAAATATAATAGCATGATATCATCTACCAGCCTTCCGTTTGTTCCTGCTCCAAAGCGAAAAGCATCTTCAAAGCAATTCACTGCATGCTTCAAAAATATCTTTTCATTTTCTTTATCTTCAAGATAGCGATACCACCAGGCTAATCGAAGACAGATCAATCCCAATCTATCTTTCTTTTGATTGAGCACCTCGGAACATAGCAATGCTAATTTATATACTTCAATCGCCTCCTGAACGGTTCTCGCTTGTCCCAAATCTCTCTGCACCCACTGTTTTGAAATTTTAGATTGGATCAGTTGCTTCTGTGAAGGGGTGATATCATCAAAAACCTTTTCTAATGCAGCATACCCGCAATTTGGACATGCAAAAACTTCGTAAAATAAAGGATTTTCTCCCTCATAATAGATACAAAAATCAGTATCCCTTTTTTTTATGCGGATCGTTGAAGTTCTTACTTTTTTCGTATGAAAAGTAAGATTGCAAACCGGACACGTCACTTTTTTGTCATATAAAACAGGATTCATTTTCCCTCATCTCTTTCTTGCCAATATTTCTTTATTGATGATGATTGATTCATTTAAACGATTTCATTTTTTTAAAATAAATTTCTTCTTCTGTATTTAATCATTTGGTAAAGGCAATGATTCATGATGATCATCATCATTTTCATTTTCATTCATATCTTGTGAGAATGTGGGCGTATCCACGGTCACCTTTTTCGTTCCTTTTACAACAATCTGTTTCTGCGGTTTATAATAATCATTTGAGATCCGTTCTCTTCTAATTTCTACTCCATTTTCATAAATAATTTTATATGTCGTTACTTTATATCCGTCTCTTCCTTTCTGTTCAATCCGTTCCTGGCCTTCCGGTAGATTCGGATCATACTTCACTTCCACATCTCTTTTCACTACTTCGTTCTCTACAGAATGAATCTGGATCGTTTGATTTGTTGTTTTTTTCCCATAAACACAAATATTTAATGCATTACCGCTTATGTATGCCTCTAAATAAATTGGATGAGAAAGATTATTTTCAAATTTAAAATCAATGATTCCATAGGAAACAGTTGCATCCCTTCCTTTCGGAACATAAGTGGAAGGAATACTGTGTTTAATGCGTTCCACAACTTTCAGACCGCTTAAAAGCGTTGCATTATACAATGTGCTCGATACCTGACATACCCCTCCTCCTAGCCCATCCACCAATTCCCCTTGAAAAATAACGGGCGCATCTTGATATCCTCTATCCTTTGTTCGAGGTCCTACAACATCATTAAATGAAAATACCTCGCTTGGAAGCAATACGGTACCATTAATGGCCT
>JAMNXX010000110.1 GCA_023623095.1 Bacillota bacterium
AAGTTTTGGCTGCTGCCGAAGAACATATGGCTGCGATGGAAACACACTCTTCGATGACTGAATCACTCAGCGAAATCACAGAAAAACTCCAAAATCAAATCGCTCGATTTAAAATTTAACCAATCCATTCAACGCTCAGCAGTATCCTTCAAAATCAAAAATACTTTATAAAGTATAAAAGTGAATCAAGAAATGGTTCACTTTTATATTTTGAATATGTTATTATAATAGTAAGAGAATTCGGAAAAATAAAAAGATGATTTGAAATTTTCTAACGCACCCTACCGAATAGAAAGGAAGAGAAAGCCCATTATGACACTACAGAAAAAAACCATCCTGATTGTTATCGTAACGATCCTTGCTCTAAACGTCGTTCTCTATGCCATTTCATACGATGTTATTACGATGAAATATGATTCTTTAGAGGAAGAAATCAACACCAAAAATATCGAGCGTGTTTTTCAAAGCATCAATAACCGCACTTCTGCGCTAAAAACTTTAGCAAAAGAATGGGCTGTATGGGATGATACTTATCGATTCATGGAGAATGAATATCCAGACTATATTAAAAAAAATATCTTTGAAATCACTTATGAGAAATTGGATATCCACTACATGATCTTTTACGATAAAAATAACAATATCTTTTATGGAAACGGATACAATTGGAACGACAATCAACATTTACCGATTCCAGATGAACTAAAAAATCCGCAGTTCAGCCGAATGCTCGAGGATGCACGTAAAAAAGTACAAGGCTTCAAAGGTGTTCTTCAAACCAAAAAAGGTTTCTTGATGATCGCTGCCGAGCCCATTTTAAAAAACGATTGGAGAGGTTCTCCGAATGGTGTTTTTTTAATCGGGCGTTATTTGGATGCGGATGAAATTGAAAAGATTAGTAAGATGTTAAAATTTCCTATAGAAATCCTGACTTTGGAAGAAGCAGATTCAATTCGCTTCCGAAATCCTTATGCACGCTTATCGATAAAAAGGCCCATCTATTTTGAATATACAAATCAGCAAGAAGTAGAAGGATACGGCCTGTTTACGGATATATTCGAACAGCCTGCATTTGTTTTCCACATTACAACCCCGCGTACGATCTATAATCAAGGAAGAGAAACCATCCGATTTTTTATGACTTATTTGATTATTGCCGGCTCCTTGATTGGCCTTTTGGGAATTGTTTTCTTCAATAGATATATTTTATCTCGTATTGCCCGTCTCACTCAAAATGTATCCAGCATCGCTTTAGACGGAAATTTGCGCGCCACCGTTACGGAAGACGGCGATGACGAAATCGGGATCTTGGCAAAATCCATCAATCAAATGCTCAAAACAATTTTCGAAAAAACAGAAGCATTAAAAAAAGCGCAGTTTGAACTGCAAAAAGCAAAAGAAGCGGCTGAAGAAGCCAATCAAACGAAAAGCAAATTTCTCGCAAATATCAGTCACGAAATAAAAACCCCATTAAACGGCGTCATTGGCATGACAGAACTTGCAAGCATGACCCATTCTCCGGAACAGCAGCAGATTTACCTGGACTTGGCCAAATATTCAGCCGGAATGCTGCTGAATATGATTAATGACATCTTGGATTTTTCGAAAATCGAAGCGAAAAAAATGACGCTGGAAGAAGTTGAATTTAATCTTTGGAAACTCATCGAAAAGCTGTCCCACTTCGCGACTGCCAAAAGCGATAAAAAAGAAGTGGAAATTCTTATTGATATCGATTTTGATGTCCCTCTTTTTGTTGTAGGCGACTCGATGCGATTAAATCAAATTTTAATGAATCTTATCAATAACGCCGTTAAATTTACTGAAAAAGGTGAAATCCACATCTGCGTACAGAAAAAAAAGGAAACGGATACCACTGCGGAAATAGAATTTTCCGTAAGAGATACCGGGATCGGTATCCCTGAAGATAAACTGGACAGGCTGTTTGAGGACTTTTTCCAAGTGGATAATTCCATTACCCGAAAATACGGAGGGACCGGCTTAGGGCTTGCAATTTGCTATAATCTGGTCAAACTTATGGGAGGAGATATTTATGTAAAGAGTAAACTTGGAGAGGGAAGCACGTTTACTTTTTGGATTCCATTTAAAAAAGGCAAATATTTTTATAAAAGCCCTATCTCAGGGATTCCGGATTTAAATCGCTCTATTCGTATCCTCCTCATCGATGATAATGCAACCAATCTTAAAATCTTGAAAAATATGCTTCAGC
>JAMNXX010000306.1 GCA_023623095.1 Bacillota bacterium
GCTTTGAGATTGATCCAGTTCTGCTTTGCTTATCACATTTTCTTCATAAAGGTGCCTGTTTTTTTCATAGATATCCTTTGCATCCCTGTATTTAATCTCAGCATTGCTTAATGCGATTTCTAAATCCGCTTTCAGTTGCTCGAGTATATTTTCTTCTATCGCCAGCCTTGTTTGCGCTTCTTTGATTTGATATTGGATCTTAGTTTCTTCCAGTTTTATAAGGACTTGGCCTTTTTCGACGTAATCTCCTTTTTGAACAAATACTTTTTCAATCTTTTCTTCTACATCGGAAACGATTTCTCTTTTATCCATCGATTCAATCTTTCCTGTTGTTTTTATACGAGATTCAATGTCCTGTTTTTGTATGGGGACTGTTTGAACTTGCATTGCCTGATTTTTTTGATTTTGGTTTGCCTTTACGAGTCCTGCTCCTGCCAAAGCGATCAAGAGTACGGCCGTTGCGATAATCAGGGCCCTCTTTTTTATCTTTTTTACCATTCTGAAACCTCCTTCATAAGGGTAGGGTGTATTTTGCTGTATGTACTAGAATATTTTACCATGTTGCATGCTACTTTTCATTATCTTTTTTAGAATGATTTCATGGATGCAAGGCAGAGAGCATTAAAAATAGCCATCTTTTCGATGGCTATTTCGAGAATCAGGAATTTTTATTTGCGAATGGCTTTCACAAATTTTTCAGGCGCTTGTGCGCATTTTTCTTTTGGCACGGCTGAAACGGCAAAACGAATTCCACGTCCGATCGGAACAGCAAATATAAAGTCGTTTTGAAGTTCTTTTGCAGCTTCCTCTGCATTTTCACAAGGAACCGTAATAAAAAATCCTGCTTTATAGGGGCATATGTCTAGGTTCACTTTTTTTGCATTTTCGATAAATGCATTTGCTCGCTCAAAAAGCAGATTCGAGAATGCTGCTCTTTCTGCATCTACTTTTGCAAGCAAGTCAGGATTTTCAAATACTTGGGCTAATACGATCATGGCAGGTCTTGTTCCATTTGACCAGACGCCTCGATTTGAATATTGACTGATCATTTTAAACTCGTCGACGACTTCTTTGCTGGAAGAAATAGCGATCGCTGCACCGCTTCTCATTCCATATAAAGTATAGCTTTTTGACATGCTGAATCCGATGATGACGAGGATGTTTTGAGGCAAGTGGCTGAAATACTTCATAAAAGCTCTGCATTCATTTGTTTCTCCTGCAAAGTCAATATAGGCTGCATCAACAAACAAAATAATTTTTTTATGTTTGTTTTGAACTGCTTTTTTAAGTATGTTCATGATCGCTTCCCATTCATCAATGGAAGGGCTGTATCCGGTAGGATTATGAGCAGGGGCATTCAGAAGGATGACCAATTGTTCCTGTTTGCGAAGCAACGCATCGATTTTTTGTTCAAAAGCATCCAGATGGAATTCATTCTTTTCGTTAAACAGCGAATAGGTTTCAATTTTTCTGTCATGTTCATCTGCGATCGTATGATAAGGACTCCAGTACCAATCAGAAGTCAGTATGCTGTCTCCGGGAGCAGAATAATTCCGGATGGTATTTCGGATTGCTCCGGTTCCGCCTGGTGTAGCCATCGCTTCGATATATCCTTCCGGGAAGCAGTCGCGGAAGGCAGATTTTTTTGCTGCTTCAAGAAATCTGGGGACTCCTCCGATTGGTGCATAAGCTGCAAATTCTTCGGGGGGAAGATTCTTTAGCAAATCGATCATCGTTGGTAATACAGATAGTTTTCCATGGTCGTCTAATAATGCGCCGATCGTCGCATTGACTACATTTTCCGCGCCGACTTTTTTTACGGCTTCTTGTGCAGCCTGGTTAATAGCAAATATTTTGTCATCTCCTTTAACTGCTCTTGTATGTGGTGAAACCATTAAAAATCTAGCAGACATTGCATATCCTCCTCTTTTGGTGAAATATCAAAAAGAATAAAAAAAGATTTTAAAAGAATTTTAAGTAGAAAATTGTATAAAAATATCCTTATGATGAAGATTGAATCGTCAGGACGGAAAAAGCTAAAAGAAATTATCCTACCATAAACATTTCTATTTGAAATGGAAAACAGGTAGGAAATTACAGGATGTGCTCACATTAGGCGGAAAATAATTAGTAATATTATAATATGCAAATCCTGAAAAAGTCAATATGATCTGCAAACATCTATTATTTTACAAGATATGGATAAAAAAATCAGCGAA
>JAMNXX010000310.1 GCA_023623095.1 Bacillota bacterium
ATGCTGATGAACCTGAATCACAACTTGCGTCGTTTGGATAAAATCCAGCAAAAATGGGCTACAGGCAAGAATTTTAACGTGCCTTCCGATAACCCTATCGGAGTAGCAAAGAGCTTGGAGTTGACAACTGCTATTGCAAGGCTGGGACAATACAAGAAGAATGCAGAAGATGCTTTGTCGTGGCTCGAAATCACGGAGTCTGCTATCGATGATGTAGGGAGCATCCTGCAGCGTGCGAGAGAATTGGCGGTTAGTGCAGACGGAACAGAAACTCCGGAGGATAAGCAGAAGGTTCAAGCGGAGATCGATCAGCTCACAGAGCAGCTTTTGCAACTTGCCAATACGACTTATGCAGGAAAATCAATTTTTACGGGCTATAAAACCAATCAGAAGCTGTTAGATGATGATGGAACGTATCACATCGATTCCAAGTCAGATGAGCGGATGATATACGAATTGGGGATAGGAGAAAGGATCGAAATCAATGTGCTGGGACATGAGCTGTTTGGAATTTACGATTCGGCATCCCCGGATTTGGATGCAGTGAACAGAGGCGAGGCACAAGCCGGCACTCATCAGTCTCAGCTTATCGCAGTGTTGAAGGATTTCAGTGATGCGCTGCAGAATGATGATATGGATCGGATCAATAAGACAATCGAAAGAATTGATAAACATTTGGAAAATATCCTAAGCCTCCGCGGAGAAATCGGCGCCAAAACAAACCGACTGGAAATGACGATCGACCGGATTGAGAAAGATACGCTGAACTTTAGAGAGCTTCTCTCAAATAATGAAGATGCCGATATGGCGGAAGTGATCATGAATTTTAAAATGGATGAAACCGTCTATCGCGCTTCTTTATCATCAGCCGCCAGAATCATTCAACCGTCGCTTGTGGATTTTCTAAGGTAAGAAATTCAAAATAAAAATTGCACGGACAGACGTTCCTGTCCGCTCGTGTAAATAAAGATAGAGCGGCTTTTCCCGAATCGTTTATCGGGATCAGATGGGATTTCCAGAGTCTCTCTGGCTAAAATGCTTCAAACATCTGTATCGTAATGGGCAGGACATTCTGCCCACCCATGGTGAAAAAGTTAGAAAAACGGTGATTTGTATGGACCTTAAAATCACAACACAACCGGCTTTGATCGGGATCAAAACAACTCCCGCAAGACTCTCTATCCAACAGCGAAAAGCGGATGTCGAGATGAATACGGAACATCCGAAAGTAGAAATCCGAACTGAGCCCATCCGAGTCCAGATCGATCAATACGAATGCTTTGCAGAAGCAGGGCTGAAAAATCTTTTTGATTTGACGCTGGAAAATGCAGGATACAGCTACCGGCAAGCGATGGCGGGGATAGAGCGGATTGCCCGGCAGGGAAACGAGATGGCAGATATTCACCTCAATACGAACCCGATCGCGGACCAAGCGGAAGAAAATGCATATGAACTCTATGTCCATGAGGTGAATTTTGATATGATTCCGAAGAGCCGTCCGAAGATCGATTTTGTGGGGGGCGATTTGGATATCCGCGTGAAGGAAGGCGGTCCAAATATAAAGGTTCAAATCAACAAACCGATCATCCGGTACCATCCCGGGAAGGTAGAGATCTATCTGAGGCAGAAACACAGCGTCCACATTGAATATGTAGGAAAAAAATTGGACGTTTTTGTGTAGGGATAGATGTATTTTTCAGCCTTTTATTTCGAACTTTTGAATGAGTTTTGTAGGAATATGCTGAGATTATCAATTTCAAATGCTTTCCATAATTGTTATCAATATGCTCATTCTGAGCATTTTTTGTTCTTTTCATATAACGGAGCATGACATGAAGAATAGGAGGTTGATGGCATGATCCTCAACACAAGACATTTTGGGAAAATTGAAATCGACTCGGAACAGATCCTTACATTTGAAGACGGACTGCTGGGTTTTGAGTCGATTCGGCGATATATCCTCATCCAAAATCCGGATAAGGAGATTCCTTTTCACTGGCTACAGGCAGTAGACGATCCGGATCTTGCTTTTGTCGTTACGATTCCTTTTTTGTTTAAAGAAGACTATGCATTCGACATTCCCGATAAAGTCATTAAGCAGTTGGAAATTAAAAATCAGGAAGATGTTGTGGTCTACAGCATCGCTGTGGTGCCAGAAGACATTAAAAAAATGACCATCAATCTCCAAGGGCCTCTGATTATCAACGGGAAAAACAAAAAGGGAAAACAGATCGTATTGGATGATAACACATACAGCTTAAAATACCGCATCTTTCAAGAAACCGCCCAAGCGGCTCAAAAGTAGGAGGTGCGGGAAATGTTGATATTGACAAGAAAACAGGATGAGAGCATCATCATCGATGATAAAATAGAGATCACCGTCATCAGTATCGATGAAGGGAAAGTGAGATTGGGGATATCTGCCCCGAAGGAGATTGCTGTCCACCGCAAGGAGGTCTATCTGGATATTCAGGCTGAAAACAAAAAGGCGGCGGAAAGCAGTATGAATATCGATGTACTGCAGAAATTGTTGAAAAAGAAATAAAAAATTTTAAAATATTTCCCAGGAAAAGCTAAAGTATTGCAGAAGTTTGTCCGATAATAGCATTGAAGACAAAAATGTCAAATATTCAGTTGGCCAACTGAAAAGCTTTTTACAATGTTTTACAAAGATTCAATGCAGGAGGAGGCATTGAATCTAAAAAAATTCAAAAATTGGACAAGGATGTCCAAAAAAAGATTCAAGGAGGAAGAAAAATGAGAATTAACAACAACTTAATGGCAATGAATACTCACAGACAATTGAGTATCAACAATCAGGCAGCAGCAAAATCAATTGAAAAATTATCCTCCGGCTATAGAATCAACAGAGCTGGAGACGACGCGGCAGGATTGGCAATATCAGAAAAAATGAGAGCACAAATCAGAGGCTTGAACATGGCTTCCAGAAATGCTCAAGATTCAATTTCTTTAATTCAAACAGCAGAGGGCGCACTACAAGAAACCCAAGCGATCCTTCAAAGAATGAGAGAATTGGCAGTACAATCCGCGAATGATACGAATGTAGAAGTTGACAGAGATAAAATCCAAGCAGAAGTAGACCAATTGGCAAGAGAAATTACTCGAATTGCCGAAACGACTGAGTTCAACACACAAAAGCTGTTAAATGGAGAAAAACAAGCTGCAAGTGCGGCTTTAACATTCCATATCGGAGCAAATGCGGATCAAAATGTTGCTTTGACAATTAATAATATGGATGCAAAAGCATTGAAAGTAACAGAAAATACATTTGCTACGACTCAACTGAGCTCAGCGAATTTAACTGCTATGAATTTAACTACCGTTAGTATTACTTTTAAATATGCACTTGATGTAAGTAGTAGTGCTACTGCGGCTTCAATTGATGTAGCGAAAACAAGTACGGGATATACAATCACTATAACTGAAAAGGCTACTGCAGCGGGATCAGCGTCTACTTTTAAAGCTTTAGCAGATTTGATCAATAATGATGCAGAAGCGAAAAAACTTGTTGTAGCTCAAGGGACAACTGCCGTAGCTACTGCTGTTAGTTCGACTGCAATTACAGTTGCACAATTTTCTGATGCTGACTCTAAAGATGGCAAAGGCATCCAAGTTAACACCAGGAGTGCTGCAAATACAGCGATTACAATCATCAATAGTGCAATCGAATTGGTTTCAGAAGAAAGAGCGAAATTAGGTGCTATGCAAAACAGATTGGAACACACCATCAAGAACTTGGATACATCCGCTGAAAACCTGCAAGCATCTGAATCTAGGATCAGAGACGTAGACATGGCGAAAGAAATGATGGAATTCACAAAACAAAATATCCTTCAACAAGCAGCTCAGGCAATGCTGGCTCAAGCAAATGCCGCTCCGCAGGGAGTACTTCAGCTATTAAGATAAGCAGCGACTAATTTTAAGGAAGAATCTAAGTCTTTGATTTAGTTATTCGAACTCACTTAGCGTACAGGGTGAGTCGAGATATATGGATTTTAATTTAAATTGTGTAAGTCCTTCACTTTGGTGAAGAAGGGTTATATAACCAAGCCCAAAATGACAGAGAGTCAGAGATTTTTTCTCTGGCTCTTTTCTATATTATCTAAAGAATTTTGTAGAAAAATCCGAATTATAGTATAGAAGAATTTTTATAAAGGGTTGATGGACACATGGATAATCAGCAGCTATTATTAAATATAGAGCTCCTTAAAAAACATGGATATGATGAATCATTGATTCACCATCCTACTTTGGATATCGAGAAAAACAATCAGGGATATGACAATTTGCGGTACGAAACAGAAGATGGGAAAAAAGTTTATCTTCATAGCCAATATAATCTACAGAGAGAATGGCAGATGGTTGAAAAAGATCTTGATATAGGCTCGAAGGATGCGGCATATATCGTATATGGATTGGGATTAGGCCATCACATTAAAGAATTAAAAAGAAAAATTAGCAGCAGAAGCTATATTTATGTGATTGAGAAAAATTTAGATATTGTTTCTACCTATATGCATACGCAAAATTTTTCAGAAATTGCTACGGGGAATATTTTCTTCTTTTTTGGAAGTGATGAAGAAATTCTCACAAGAATTAGTGAAAAAATATTTGCTTTTAATATAATGCCGCTTTTCGGGAATTTAACGAACGTTATTCTCCCTTCCTATCGTCAGATTTACGGCGAATGGATCCATACAATCCAGAAAAAGATCTTGGATACAATTCGTCATGCCTATTTTATGCTGGGGAACGATATGGAGGATACGATTATCGGGATCAAAAACAATTTAGAAAATATCAATGTTCTGCTTGAAAGCCCCAGTATTGAATTGCTTAAAAATGCATATTCAAACCTCCCGTTGATTATTGTAGCAGCAGGGCCTTCTTTGGATAAAAATATCCATGAGTTGAAGAATGCACAGGGAAAGGCTTTGATCATAGCGACAGATGCAGTTTTATCCACCTTAAAGAAGCATGGTGTTGTACCTGATGGTGTGGTCAGCATTGAGAGAATTTTATTAACCTACGAAAAATTTTATAAAGATAAGGAAATCCATCCGAAGACCGTTTTTATCGGTCCTCCGGTAGTACGGCCGGAAATATTCTCTGTCATGAAAAATCATAAAAAGCTGATCTGCCTCAAGCAAGGGGAGAAAATAAACGAATGGATCAATAACGATATTCTTGGGGAAGACCGTTTGCTTCCGATGGGAACATCCTGCGCCCATATTGCTTTTTCGTTTGCCAGATATATTGGGGCGAATCCCATTATATTTATCGGTCAGGACTTAGCCTATACGAAAGACGGGATTACCCATTCTAATGATGTTGAGATTAAAGATAAAATCGATGCGACAGGCAATCAGCAGATTACCTTTGTTAAAGGAATCGACGGAGAGATGCTGCCTACCAGTCATGCTTTTAAGCAATTTTTAACTTGGTTTGAGCTGGAGATCATGAAGGATAAAGGAATTCGAGAATACATCGATGCGACAGAAGGCGGGGCATATATTGCAGGAACAAATTTGATGACGTTAAAGGAAGCGATAGAAAGATATTGCGATAAGAAAGTTACGCCTTTGCATGAGAAGGTTCCCAAAGGTGAAGGATTACAGGAGAAATATGATAAAGCAGTTGCGGAAGTGGAAAAACTGATCGAAAGTTTTGAGCGAATTCAAGAAGAATCGAACCGACAGATATTGAGGCTTGATAAGCTCCAAACGAAGGTGATCCGGGATAAAAAAGCACTTTCGATAAAAGATAAAGAAAGAATCTATAAGGTTCTTAATCAAGCAAAAAAAGTAGAAGACTTAATTCTTGGTCATGATATTGCCAGAACACTCTTTCAAGCTCCTCTTATGATGGCGGCTACAAAGGTGAGGATGCTAGGCAATGAAGCAACCGATGAAATTATAAAAGAAAATGTGACTATCCAAAAGAAAATGATTGCATCCTTTATTGTGGGCTGTCACAGTGTCCTGAGGGCATTAATCGATATTCTTCAAAAAATGAAAGAAGAGCAGGAGGTGGACAGATGAAGGAACAGGAAACGTTGATGAAAGAAACAATAGAAGAAATCAATATTTATTTACCGAAAATGATTCAAGGAATAGAAATCTTTGTAGAACATGTGATGCAAGCGAGGGAGAAAGAGGCTCAAAAACTGTTAGCAAATATTTTTGAAGGGTTAGAGTGGATTGTACAAGCCGTGCTCCTGACTCGTGAGATGCAACCGGAAAACATCAAGGAGCAAGAATTGGTAGAAAAATTTCCATTGCTGATAGATGCTTATGAAAATAAAGATTTTGTTTTAATAAGTGATGTTTTAGATTATGAGATAAAACCGATATTAGAGAAATGGATACATCGAGTACATTAAATCTGAAGCGAAGGAATAGGTGAATGAAAATGCTGAACAATTCTTCTGTTTTAATAACCGGCGGGACAGGCTCCTTTGGCAAAAAATTCATAGAGATGATTTTTAAAAAATATAATCCCCGCAGGGTTATTATTTATTCGAGAGATGAATACAAGCAGTACCATGTAAAAAATTTGTTTCAGAAAAAATTAACAGAGGAACAAATGTCAAAACTTCGTTTTTTTATTGGGGATGTCAGAGATAAAGATCGTTTATACAGAGCATTTAAAGATGTAGATTATGTCATTCATGCGGCGGCGATGAAGCAGGTTCCTGCTTGCGAGTACAATCCCTTTGAGGCGATAAAGACAAATATACATGGCGCACAAAACATCGTGGATGCAGCCCTTGACAGAGGAGTAAAAAAAGTAGTGGCATTATCTACGGATAAGGCAGTCAATCCAATCAACCTTTATGGGGGAACGAAATTGGTGTCGGATAAATTGTTTATATCTGCAAATGCTTATTCCGGACAAAACGGAACTGTATTTTCAGTGGTGAGGTATGGAAACGTAGCAGGAAGCAGAGGCTCTGTCATTCCGTTCTTTAAAGAACTGATTGAGCGGGGGGAAACGGAGCTTCCCATAACCGATTTTAGAATGACCAGATTTTGGATAACCCTTGAAGAAGGTGTGGAACTTGTATTTAAAGCGCTAAAAGAGTCAAAGGGCGGAGAGACTTACATATCGAAAATACCTTCTTTTAAAATAACGGACTTAGCAAAGGCGATGTTGCCGGGTTGTAAGATGAAAGAAGTAGGAATCAGAGAAGGAGAAAAACTCCATGAGGTCATGATTACAAAAGATGATTCCAGAATGACCTATGAATATGAAAAACACTATATTATTTATCCCCATTTTGACTGGTGGTCTTCCGGAAGGCATTTTACAAATGGGGGAAAACGGGTTGAAGACGGATTTGAGTACAATTCCGAAACAAACAGTGAGTGGCTGAATGTCGAGGATTTAAGAACGGCTTTATTGCGATTAAACATGATGCCGTTCATAGAAGAGCATATGAAAGAGATAGCTGCATCCAAAGAATAGCAAAGCTTCATGGAGAGACTATTTTTTATATCAAAGAGGTGTGAAACGGTGGGAAAAATTGTTGCAATTATTCAAGCAAGAATGGGTTCTACCAGATTGCCGGGAAAAGTGATGAAGGATTTATGCGGAAAAACAGTTCTTGCCCATGATATTGAAAGAGTAAAGCAATCAAAATTTATTCAAGAAATTGTTATCGCCACAACCACATCCCAAGAAGATGATAGGATTGTAAAAGAGGCCTTGAACAATGGAGTGAAGGTATACAGAGGAAGCGAAGAAGATGTGTTGAGCAGATACTACGAAGCGGCTGTGGAAAACAATGGGGATATCGTCGTTCGAATTACGTCTGACTGTCCTTTAATCGATCCCTTTGTAATCGATAGTATGATTCATTGCTATGTAGAAAATGATTATGATTTGGTAACCAATGCAGGTTCAGATTTGACGCAAAGGACTTATCCCAGAGGTTTAGATGTGGAAGTTTTTTCTTTCGGCATTTTAAAGGAAGCATATGAAAATGCGGAAAAAGCGTATCAAAGAGAACATGTAACCCCTTATATCTATGAAAACAGCAAAAATATTTTTTACTATAAGAATGATGTAGATTATTCAAAATATCGATGGACGCTGGATACGGAAGAAGATTTTGAATTGATAAAAGAAATCTATGCAGAGCTATATCGAGGAAGGCATAATTTTTATTTTGAGGATATTTTATGCTTGTTTACTAGAAAGCCAGAATTGTTTGAAATCAATAAAAATGTTGAACAGAAGAAAGTTGAGAATATCACTTAAGCAGGTGGGATAATGTGTATTAACTTCAGGCTTGCTACAGAGAAGGATTGTGAATTGTTGTTTAAATGGGTAAATGATCCAAAGGTTAGAGAAAATTCATTTAGTGAGAGAATGATAGAATATGAAGAACATAAAAGATGGTTTAGTGAGAAAATAAGTTCTGATACTACAAAAATATTTATTGCTAATAAAAATGGAAAAGACATAGGACAGATTCGAATTGATATTTATGGGAATATTGGAATGATTGATTATAGTATTGCCAGAGAATTTCGTGGAAAGGGATACGGCGTTCAGATGTTGATGGAGATAATACCTGTAATTAACGAGCAAGAAATAAGTATAACTAAATTAATGGGAAAGGTGAAGTATACAAATATACCATCACAAAGAGCCTTTATTAAAGCAGGATATGTTGAAAAATACAACAGGGGATATATAGAATATACTAAAGATTTAATTAAGTAGCCATGATATATGAGTTATAACGGGGGAAAAGCCATGTCGAAAGTATTAAAGATAAAAGATAGATTCATTGGAGAAAACTATCCAACTTATATCATCGCAGAAATGTCTGCAAATCATGCGCAGGATTTTAACAGAGCCATCGAAATTATTCATGCTGCAAAAGAATCGGGAGCGGATTGTATTAAAATCCAAACGTATACGCCGGATACGATGACCATTGATTCGGATAAAGAATATTTTCAGATAAAAGAAGGAACCTGGAAAGGCGAAAATTTATATCAATTATATCAAAAAGCATATACGCCCTGGGAGTGGCAAGGAAGGTTAAAGGAAGAAGCTGAAAAAGTAGGGCTTGATTTTCTTTCTACTCCTTTCGATCATACATCGGTAGACTTTTTAGAGGGTTTAGGCGTAGATTTTTATAAAATTGCATCTTTCGAATTGGTGGATATACCGCTCATCAAATACATCGCCTCAAAGGGAAAGCCCATTATCCTGTCTACAGGAATGGGAACTTTGGGAGAAATTGAGGAAGCGGTGCGGGCAGTCCGTTCGCAGGGAAATGAACAATTATGTTTGTTAAGATGCTCGAGTGCCTATCCGGCGATTCCTGACGATATGAATCTAAAAACCATGCAGAATATGGCAGAAACCTTTGGAGTTGTAGTAGGGCTGTCTGATCATTCACTGGGTTCTATTGCGGCGATTACAGCCGTTGCGATGGGAGCAAAGGTGATAGAAAAGCATTTTTGCCTGAGTAGGGAAATAAAAAACCCGGATTCTTCTTTTTCAATGGAGCCGGGTGAGTTTAAAAAAATGGTGGAAGACATTCGAGAAGCCGAGAAGGCAATCGGGACCGTCAGTTACGAACTGTCGGAAAGAGAAGAGCAAAGCAGAATATTCAGACGTTCCATTTTTGCAGTAAAAGATATCGCAAAGGGAGAGGCCTTTACAAAAGAAAATATTCGAATTATTCGGCCGGGGAATGGGTTGCCGCCGAAATATTTTGATGAAATTATAGGAAAAACTGCCGGCGAAAATATAGAAAAGGGGACTCCGCTCCATTGGAGGATGATTCAATAAGATGAAAATTGTTATTGCAACAATTAAATCGTGGAACATAAAAAATGCAAAGCGCCTGCAACAATTGTATGACAATAAAGTTGAATTCATTCTTATAACGGATAAATCTCAGCTAACTTATGAAAAATTAAAGGAGATAAATCCGAAATATATATTCTTCCCCCATTGGTCTTGGATCATTCCAAAAGAAATTTATGAAAATTTTACATGTATTGTTTTTCATATGACGGATCTTCCTTTTGGAAGAGGGGGAAGTCCATTACAGAATCTTATTGTCAGAGGAATTCAAGAAACAAAAATCTCTGCAATAAAAGTAGACGGCGGAATTGACACAGGAGATGTGTATATGAAGAAGGACTTAAATTTGAACGGAACGGCGGAAGAAATATTCATGAGAGGGTCCAAAATTATTTTTAATGAGATGATTCCGCGAATGATAGAGAACGAGATTATTCCGCAAAAGCAACAAGGCGAAGTGGTGGAATTCAAAAGAAGAAAACCGGAACAAAGTGAGATAAAAAGTGATTTGAGTTTGGAACAAATCTATGATTATATCCGCATGCTGGATGGGGAAGGATATCCCAGAGCGTTTATAAGATTTGGACCGTATACATTAAAATTTTCGAGAGCGAGCCTTAAAGAAGGGAAGATCATTGCGGACGTTGAAATCACGGAGGAGAACGATGAGTAGAGTATTAACAATAGCTGCCCATCCTGACGATGAAATATTAGGTTTAGGCGGTACGATAAGAAAACATGTGAATGAAGGGGATTTGGCTTATTGTATTATATTGGGAGAAGGAATGACTTCCAGAAAAAGCAGCCGTGCCGATACGGAAAAGGCCGTTAT
>JAMNXX010000226.1 GCA_023623095.1 Bacillota bacterium
CAGTGTATCATCTAGATATATCTTTGCTTTCCCGATCCTTTCCCCTCTGGATACGGGAGCTTCCACCATCTCATCAGTTTCCAGCAGCACATTTACTTTCGACACTTCTTCCTCTGTTAAAGGAATCTGGACATCCTCTGCTGAAACAATTTTGGTCGCTGTCTTTTCTCCATTTTTTACGAAAATTGTTTTTAAACCAATATCTTTTTTTAGGACTGGATACGGTTTATATTTTTCAAAAGCGGCATCCAATAAACGGTATGCATCTTGAAACCAATTGCCGTCGTTTAATACCACGCATATCAGCTGCATCCCATTTCTCGTAGCAGACGCCACCAGACACCTTCCTGCTGCTCGGGTATATCCTATCTTAACGCCATCTCCACCCTCATATTCACTAACTGTACGATTTTTATTATAGAAATGTTTATATCCTTCTCTTTCTGCAACCCATAGCTTCGTTTTAGAAATCTCTTTAAATTCCTCCCACTGAAGTGCCTGCCTTGAAATCAAAGCAAGGTCATAAGCCGTAGAATAATGTTGATCATGATGCAACCCATGTGGATTCATAAAATTGGTATTGAGTGCACCTAGCTCCCGCGCCCTTTGATTCATCAGTTCTACAAATTTCTCCACAGAGCCTCCCACATGTGCAGCAATCGCAACCGCTGCATCATTTCCTGAACAAAGCATTAATCCATATAATAAATCTTCCATTTTTATTTTTTCATCATATCCTAAATAGATTGAAGAGCCTTCAATTCCGACTGCTTGCCTTGGAATTTTGACAATCTCGTTTGGATCGCTTTTCTCCAATGCCACCAGAGCAGTCATAATTTTTGTAGTACTTGCTATCGGCATCTTTTGATGAATATTTTTCTGGTAGAGGATTCTTCCTGTTTTCGCATCCATTACAATCGCACTCGCCGCAGAAACATCTGTTACGGCCGCAAAAGAATTGGTTGTCGTCAATACAATCACAAAAATCCACACCAAAATTCGGATTCTGTTTTCCTTTTTCAACGTCATCACCTCATCCATCACAGTTCAAAAAGAATTTCCGTTTTATTATTTTCAATTTCGCTGCTAAAAATTCAAAAGTAAAATGGATTGTTTTCCGCAAAAACAAAAAAAGCAGGTATTCCCTAAGAATACCTGACTCAAGGATGGAGATATATGCAAATTTAAAAAAGAGAAGTGCGATTTTTCGCTGCTTCTCTTTTTGACTGTATTTTGACTAAATTGTCATTTGGCCTCGCTTATCCCTGCTTGCGCATTCATATACCCAAGGATAATGGATACATTATTATATTTTTGACGCAATTTTGGTTTCTCGATCTTTCCGGTAGGGTTTCTAGGCACCTTGTCAAAAAAGATTTTGCGGGGTCTTTTGTATCTTGGCAAAGCCTTGCAGTATGCTAGAATCTCTTTATCAGTAATTTTCCTACCTGATTTCAACTCCACAATTGCCACGGGAATTTCTCCTAAACGCCGGTGCGGCATGCCGATAACCGCAACATCTTTAATATCCGGATGGGTTTGAAGAAAATCTTCAACTTCTACCGGGAATATATTTTCGCCCCCCGAGATCACCACGTCTTTTTTGCGATCCACAAGATAAATAAATCCATCTTCATCCTGCCGCGCCATATCTCCGGTGTAGAGCCAACCGTCTTTAAGGGTTTTGCTGGTCGCTTCTGGATTTTTATAATATCCTTTCATAACTCCAGGTCCTTTGACGATCAGTTCTCCTACTTCGCCTTGAGGGACAACATTTCCCTTATCGTCCACAATCTTCGCATCCCAATTGAATCCGGGACGGCCAATTGCGCCTACTTTATGGATGTTTTCTATCCCAAGATGCACACAACCCGGGCCTGTAGATTCGCTCAAACCATAGTTTGTATCATATAGCTGATGTGGAAAATATTTTTTCCAATTCAAAATAAGGCTCGGCGGCACCGGTTGTGCACCAATATGCATCAATCTCCACTGTTCTAGCTGATAATCGTTTAAATCCACTTCTCCGCTTTCAATCGCATCTAATATATCTAAAGCCCATGGGACAAGAAGCCATACAATGGTCGCTTTTTCTTCTGAAACGGCTTCGAGAATCCATTTCGGTTTTACTCCTCGAAGAATAACTGCTTTTGCCCCTACAAGCAAACTTCCAAACCAGTGCATTTTTGCTCCCGTATGATATAACGGAGGGATGCAGACAAAATTATCCTCATGGGTCTGGAGATGGTGCTCCCTTTCTGTGATGCATGCCGACGTAAGATTCGAATGCGTCAGCAAAATCGGTTTGGGCATCCCCGTCGTTCCGGATGTAAAGTAGAGCGCTGCTTCATCTGTATCACAAATTTCTACATCTAGAGCATTCGCAGGATAGTTTGCGATTAATTTTGAATAATCTTGTACTTGATCGGGACAATTTTCTCCTACATAAATAAATTCTTGGATAGACGTCCCTTCTTTTCGAATCTGCTCAATCTTTTCCTGAAATTCCGGGCCATATATCAAAATTTTACTTTCGGACATTTCTACGCATTTTTTAATTTCTTCTGCTGTAAAGCGAAAATTCAATGGTGCCACTAACGCACCCGTTTTTAAAATTCCAAAATAAATAGGAAGCCACTCTAAACAGTTCATCATCAGTAAAGCCACTTTATCCCCTTTGGAAATACCAAGTGCCTGTAATGCATTTGCAAGCCGATTGGACTGATTTTCAAATTCCAACCAAGTAATCTCTCTTCTTCTATTTCTTTCAGGATCTCGCTCTATCAAACTAACCTCATTGGGATACATTTGCGCATTTCTTGAAAGCATTTCCGTTATAAGCATTTATGTTTTCCCCCTTATCCTACTCAGCCTACATACCTACAAAAAGACTGAAATATTTTCTGCAAAAGCCTCTTTACCGTCTCGCGCAAAAAACTACCATCCTTCCAACCTACGGTATCCCTCCTTTTCCTTTATCGATTTTACCCTATTTTTTATTCTATATATCCTTCTTCCTTTTGTCAACCAAATCCAAGCGGTCGATTTTGATTTTGCCGTCATCTTGCAGGCAAAAACACTATCTTCTGCCCTGCCTAATTGCTATCTCAATAGAATAGACATTTTATCTGAAGAAGTCGCTTTATCCACATATTCGACAGCATGCAGTGCTGCAATTTGACCTTCTCCAACAGCCTTTGAAAGCTGATAAGGTTTTCCTGCACAGTCTCCGGCTGCATATAGGCCTTCGATATTGGTCATCATATTTCGATTCACTTTGATATGGGGACCATCCATTTCAAGCCCAGGTACCAACTGTTGAGGAGGTAGCGTTTCCTTGATGATGAAAACCCCTGAAACCTCCAACGTTGTGGTGTCCAAAACTAAATTTTTCACAGTCTGTTCTCCGGTAATCTCGATAGGCTCCCCTCGAATGATCTCAACGCGCTCATTCAAAAAACCGATATTTTTATAAAGAGGGATATAGTAAACTTTTTCGCAGATTTCGGACAGAAAATTTCCTTCTGTCTCCGCTTCATCGGTATAAGCGATCAGTGCAACCCTCTTTCCTTCATATAGCGGAGCATCACATGTGGCGCAGTAACCTACTCCCTTTCCCAGAAATTCTGTCTCCCCTTTAATGGCTCTTCCATAGTTGATCCCTGTGGCGATAATGGCAGATTTGGAGCGGTATGTTTTTTCTCCGCATCGAATATGAAATTCATTTTCTATATTATATACGGCTTCCACTCTTTCATTTATTAATACGATCCCGCTTTCTTCCGCATGCTTTAGGAACTTCTGCCGCAGATCTTCTCCTTTGATTTTAGGAAATCCTAAATAATTAAAAACAATCGGAGATTTATGCATCTTGATGCTACATAATTCCGTTCCGAAAAACAATATATTTTTATTTCTGATTTTTGCATTAAGCGCTGCAGAAATCCCGGCAGGTCCACATCCAATGATAGAAATATCATATAATTCATCCATTTCATGCCCTCTCCTTTTTTGTTATAAAATTTCAAAAATGGTTGAAACCGTTCTTTTTAAATTTCTTTTCATAATCACTTTGTTGTAGAGATTTAAAAAACTCTAATTTTAGTATTGAAACATGAATGAAACAATATTCGTATTGTCCTTTAAAATAATGGATCCTGTAATAAGAATCTTTTTTTTGTCCATACTAAGACTATAAAAATAAAAGGAGGGATTCATTTGTTTGATTTAACTCCTTTTCATAGAAGACAAAATGACATTTTTGATTTCTTCAATGAAATGCAAAGGCATTTTATGCACAATTTTAGGGATGGACAATCTACATTCCGAACAGATATTACAGATCAGGGAAATCAATTCGTTTTAGAAGCAGAATTGCCTGGATTTGATAAAGATGATATCGATATCGAAGTAGACAACAATCAATTGACAATCCGAGCCCAACATCAAATCAGTACAGAAGAAAATAAGAACAATTATATCCGCAAAGAAAGGCAATACGGATCTTTCGTACGAAGTTTTGATATATCAAATATCCAATCTGAAAATATTCAGGCGAAATATCATAACGGCATCCTCACGCTTATACTGCCTAAAAAGAACCCTTCCGAATCCAAAAGAAAACGGATCGACATTCACTAATCGAAAGAGCCTTGACATATGCTGTCAAGGCTCTTCTTATTTTTTCTCCTTTCGTTAAGAACAGGCTTTACAAATAAACGAATTATTTCTCTTACACTATCTATCATTTTCTTTTAAGTTAAATACAACTCCGCTGTTCTTTCCCTGGATTCATATACCCTATTTTTATCCCCTTCCTTCAAAAATAGAATTATTTTTACAGATTTTTCTGCCTCCTTCCAATAGCAACAGACAGATAATGAGCACCAGTGCAACGACCAACCAAAGCATTTCCATTTGAAAAACATACTTTAATAGATGTACAATGAAAAAATGGGATAGGTAAATTCCAAAACTTCTTTGTCCTATATATGCTAAAGCTTCACGTCCAGGTATATTCTCATTGCTAAAAAAAGAGATGATCAATACCGTGATTCCAATGGCAAGGGGAAACAATGTAAAACGATTATACATATATCCTATCCTGCCCGTCCAGTACGGGAATAACAATCCAAACGCTGCTATACACGAAGCCCAAAACATCGCAATATTAGGCTGCTCTTTCATGCCCTTTAGCAATTGCGGCCGTTCTGCTGCCCACATGCCCAACGCAACAAACCCCCACCATTTCAATGGATTGAAACCGCTATACGAAATCAAGCGAATTCCATAAGCGCGCTGTAACTCCAATGCTAAGCAAATCACAAAATTGCTTCCTATCATCACCCATATAAAAAAAGTACGATATCGCTTTGGCAATCGGTATAAAAAAGGAAGAAAAAGCGCAAAGATCATATAATGCGGAACATAATACAGATGTACTGCTGTCTCACCGAGGATCACATTCGATATTGTAAACTCTTTTCCATCAAAGAAATAAAAATAAATTCCATATGCAATTGAATAGAGGATAAACGGGAGATAAATCCTTTTTATTTTTTTAAATGCCATCTCCCACCAGGATTTTTGTGCCGTCAAATGTAAATAGAAACCTTGAATCATAAAAAATGCCGGAACAGCCCAGCGCCCGATCTCTCCGATAAATGTCTCTATTATCCCTTCCCCTCGAAAAACATGGATGATGATAACCGTTATGATCCCGCATCCTTTCAGGATATCAACAGTTATATTCCGTTTTGTCGTCATGAGTTCATCACCTGCTATAAATCATTTTTGAAATGCCTTTATGATTGCCGCATCATTTATCTTTTTCGGGATAAAGTTTTTTCTTATAATAACTATTTGAAAGATATAGTGCTGCGGCTGGATTGTGCCCTAAAACTCTGTCTTTTACAACAAGCGTTGTTGCCGGAGCCTGCGAATATTTCATAAACAGCGAATCATGCCCTACACACAGACCCAAAATAATATTAAAATCTGTATTGCTTTTGTTCAGAAAAATCGCTTGCCCAATGGGATTGCACATCGGCTCATAAGTATTTGGACTTACTTTCTGGTTTTCTTCTATCTTTAGAAATTCTTTAGGAATGCTCCCATTTTTGCATGCAACGGAATCTACTTCAAATCCGTGTTCCCGCAATATCGAATATAATATTTTTGCCTCCTTACGAAACCCGACACAAAAAGCAATCCCAATTTTTTTAAAACCGCATTTATTCGCAAAATCAATCGTTTCTTCCAATCTTGTTTTTTGGCAGTACCCTTCGCTCTCAACCAGTGCAGCTTCTCGCGCCAGTTGATAATTCGCGCCTTCTGAGTAGATTTTTTTAATCTTCTCCTGTTCCTCTTTTTCATTGCTGGGACAGTTTAATGGCAGCTTTTCAAGGCTACCGGTATCACAATTTTTCTCTTTGCAAGATGCACAAGTATACATTATACCTCTCCCCTTTTAAGGCATTCCCTTTTTGGATATTGTGAAAATATCATTGAATTATATTTCAATGGTATCCCCTGTACATAAGAGAGAACAGCGTTCTTTCAAAAAACGCTTGAACTCGCACATTTCCATAAAACCTGTACAATGTAAAGGGATTACCTTTTGAATATTCATATCCAACATATGCTGAATCGTCATCTGCAAGCGTATGGGGCTTACATTTTCAAGATGCATTCCCGCAACCAAAAGCTTAATATTTTTCTTAGGAAACAACTTTTGTGCATATTTCAGACAATTAATAATTCCCGGATGGCTACACCCGAGAAAGACAGCTATTTCAACATTATCTTCTATGATCAACATCTGCTCATCCAGCATCATATCCCGCACAATCTCCCCATCCTTTTCAATATAAAAATTCTTTGGTATTTCTTCAAATGTATTTGTGCAGGGGATTTCTCCCGATACCAAAACTCCCTTTGCTATCTCCAATGGCCTTTTCGTGTAAATGACCCGCTGTTTTATCCAATCCTGATGATCGATTTCAAATGGGATTCCTACCTTTTGCAACGGCTTATTCTGATTTGGAGATGATACTTTTTTTAAGAAAGCATCTGGATGAACATAGATTGCAGGTGCCTTATCCTGATAAGGAAAATACTGCAATCCACCGCAATGATCATAATGCCCATGGCTTATCACAATATAATCTGTAGCTCTAAGATCGATGTCCATCGCTTTTGCATTATGGCAAAATACAGAAGATTGACCGGTATCAAACAGGATCGATTTATCATCCTTTTCTATCCACAATGCCAATCCATGTTCTGCAATCAAGCCTCGTTTTTTGACCCTATTATCAACAAGGATGTGCACTTTCAACATTGATTCATCACTTCCTTTTACAGGTTAAACCTGTTTTTCTTATTTCATTAACATTGAACAGGAATTATATCCATTTGCAACATTTCCATATAATCATCATCTAAATTTTATTGTATCATATCATCCAATCACTTGTCTTTTCTCAACAAGCTTAGCTATCGTCCTTCCTTACCCGTATATTCCGGATCAAAAATACTACATATTTCTGCATTTGCTGCAATATCCATAGATCTTCATTGATTTATCCGCTATCTTAAAATCTTTATCTTTTAAAATATACTCTTTAAATTCCTGTATATTCTCATCATTGATTTCCTGTATCTCCCTACATTTCAAGCAAATCAAATGATGATGCCCGGATTGATCATAGGAAATCAGCTCATACCGTGCAGGAGAATTTTCCATAGGCAGTCTTGATACCAGTCCAATCTTTTCAAACAGTTCCATCGTGCGATAAACCGTCGCCAATCCTATTTTTTTATTTTTCTCTTCTTTTTCAACAAGAAGCTCATAGATATCTTCGGTTTCAAGATGATGCCCTCTATAATTGTGTAAAATCTGAAGGATCGCTTTTCTTTGCGGTGTAATCCTGAAATTATACTTTTTGAGTAAATCATAAGCTTGATGAAGCAAATCGATTCAACCCCTTCATAATAGAGCGAATTTCATCAAATATATATTAATAACTTATGTTCATAATAAAATGATAGCATCGTTATGGACATATGTCAATTATTTTCTTCGAAAAAATGGGCAGAAGCAATTTTATAAATCTTTTAATTTATATTGCTCTGCCCTATTGATTCAATTTCAGCATCATTCCTTATTTTTTTGTGCCTTGAATATAATACATTTCCTGATTGTCGACCTTCTTGCAAACCATAAAATATTTAGACATGATCCTCGATGTAATTTCTACCGGCGGCAGGATATGACTTCTTACAGCCTCATTTTCTGCATGTCGCGCATTGATCTTTTCTTTGCTTTCTGAATGGGCAATGACGATCTTCCCATCCTTTTTCATCAATTTAGAAAGATGCATAAATAATGCGTCTTTATCTTCAAAATGAGGATATACAGAATAAAGAAAGATATAGTCAAAACTTTTTTGATGATATTCAAATATGTCGGATACGATAAATTCTACACGATCACTTTTATATTTTTGTTTTGCGACCGCTATCATATTTTCTGCAATATCTAAGGCAACAATTTGCGCTGGAGAAGTTTCGAGTAAATATGAAATCAATACTCCTGTACCTGTACCAACATCCAGTATTGTTGCGTTTTTTGCTACAGAAGACCATTCTATAATCTTTCTCAACTTCTCCTCGCTGTGATTGCAGATCTGATCCCATTTGAATGCAATCTGATTAAAAAACTCTTTATTGTTCATTTGCTCTTGCCATCCCTTTCGTATTTTCTGTTTCAACTGTTTTTATAATCAACGGAACCAGTATCAATTGAATGATAATTCCCCATATGCACTTTACAAAAGAAGACATTAAAAACATCGTCAGAACATATTTTTCTCCCGCAAATCCCAAAAGTATGTAATTTGCTGCACCGGATACCATTCTTCCTAAAAGCATCGCGATAATTAAAGATACAAAAACATTCTTATTCTTGATTTTATACAACCAACCTGTAATCCAACCATAAGTGGCAAGCTCAAATGCCATTGCAAATGCTGTAGGGTATATGGGCGGCATTCCGGTAAGCACCGCATTAAATAATGGCGTAATGAAGCCGACGATCAAGCCATATCGAGGTCCTAAAATAAACCCGCATAACAAAACCGGAACATGCATGGGAAGAAATATCTGACCCGCTACTCCCGTCACGTGAAAAATATAAGGGATTAATAGACCCAGCGCAAGAAATATAGCTGCCTTTACCATATTTGTTGTCTTTGACATCTGCAACACCTCCTAATAAATATACAGAATCCTATCACTCAAAAAAGGCAGAGTAAATCTACTCTGCCTTCTTGGCACAATTTTCGCTATCAAACTATATAAAGCTATCGCGCTTCTATTGGAATAAGAATGATATCCATGTACAAATAATATCTTTGCAAAAAGGGAGATTTTCATAATCTCAATAAGATGGTTTCTCTTTTATTCAAATATTAGCGGCAGATTTTCATAATCTGCACATTTATATATTATATTATCCATGCGAAAAAATACAACCGTTGTTCCACAAAAACTTTTTCACCATGATGAAATTTATACTTTTATGATATAAACAATTTGCAGAAAATCATGGTTGCTGCTCAAAATGACCGTTTTCTCTTTTTAGATTGAGCACAATCATCCCTGCAACGACTAAAGCCAATCCTCCTAAAAGCTTCCCTGTCAGCACCTCTCCTTCTATAAACAAAACTGAAAAGAGCGCCCCAAATACAGGAATAAATAAGCGATATATGCTCAATTCGCCTGCCCTATTATACTTTAGAAGTGTATACCACAAGAGAAATGCCGTAGCTGAAAGAAATGATGCATATAAAAGCAATCCCAAACTCACCTTATCAAATGCGAGCATTCGAGCCCCCATGCCTATTTTCCCTACCGCTAAAAGGAAGAGCGAACCCGCAAACATTTGCCCTCCGGTCAATATCACCGGATTTATTTTTTTTGATATCCCTTTTACAAAAAAAGTAGCAAATGCGCTCACTAATGCAGTTCCAATCAGAAACCCTTCCCCTAAAAGCTTAAAATGCAAGTCAAATCCTTTTCCGATATTGATTAAAACAATACCTCCAAACCCTAAAATCAAGCTGACTACTTTACGCATGTCCATCTTGTCATCCCGATAAATAAAATGGGCAGCGACTACGACGAAAAATGTGGATCCGGATTGCAAGATCGCGCTCTTGATTCCAGACGTATTGGCTATCCCTATGTAGAAGAAAAAATATTGAAGGGATGTCTGTAATAGTCCTAGAAGGACAATAAATTTCACCTGATCCCGCCGAATCTTAAGCGGCATTCGAAACAATAATCTCGCTGCTAAAAACACGAGAAGAGATGCAATAAAAAAGCGAATGCCTGCAAAATATATTTTAGAAAATATATCTTCTTGCGCAATCGATAACTTCTCATAACTGATTTTGATAACAGGAAACGCACTTCCCCAAAGGGCGGCACACACTAAAGATATCCATAATACGTTCAGCTTTTTTGTAAAAAACTTTTTCAAAAGATCACCCTGCTTCCTCTTATTGCAACATCTTTACTGATTGTATAATAAGAAAAAGATTTTTTCAACGCCTGTTTATTATTCAGCAAATTCTTTGGACCCCCTT
>JAMNXX010000134.1 GCA_023623095.1 Bacillota bacterium
AGCCTAAGGATTTTTTATTCTGATTCATTCAATATTGAATTAACTTTTTTCTCCCAAAGAAGCAATGTCCTTTTCATTAAAAATATATTTTAAATATTCTTCTTCAATTTTTTCTGTCAAGATGCTGACCGCAGGAACAACAAATATCGGAAGAACGATTGCAATAGAGCCAACCACCGGAATAACAGGGCTATCTAATCCAAAGTAAATTCCTCCGCCTATCGTTATCGAAAGTGCCGTAACCATTCCTGCCCATACACCATTTTTTGTTATACGCTTCCAATACAAGCCCCACAAATAAGGTGCCAAAAGACTTCCGGAAACCGCCCCCCAAGACAGTGAAGCCAGTGAAACAATAGGACTGTCTTTTATAGCCATTAGAAAAGATAGTAATACAAATAGAATGCACAAATAGCGCATGATTTGCATCAATTTTTTCTTTTCAATATCGGGCTTTATCGTTCCTTTTAATAAATCTAAAGCAATTGCAGAACTAGAAGCTAAAACCAATGATGCCAATGTAGACATGGAGGCGGACAAAACCAGCACAAGAATAACTGCTGAAACCCAATTGGGCAATGTTCTTGCGATCACTTGAGGGATAATCATATCTACTGCTTCAGGCATTTTATTATCTAAAATAAGACGGCTGACTATACCTGTAAGATATGCTCCAGAAGCAATAACCGCAGCAAAAATGGTTGTCACCCATTTTGCACAAAATATGTCCTTTTCGCTTTTAATCGTATAAAATTTATGAACCATTTGAGGAAGACCCCAGCTTCCTAAACTCGTCAAAATAACGAGCGAAAAAATCGTTATGAATCCAGGAGGTCCTATGGGCTGCGCTAGCTTCGGATCAATCATGCCTAGTTTTTCAACAGCATTTTGAATTCCTCCCACCTGGGGATGTTTCATCACATAAAATATCATTAATACAACACCGGCAAGCATGATCAGCCCTTGTATAAAATCTGCCAGGGTCGCCGCAACAAATCCACCCAGGAATAAATACAATGCAGTTAGTCCTGCCATCAGCAGCAACACAGCAATTATCGGAATGCCGAATATCTCCTCAAATAAATATCCGAGTCCCTTATATACAGAAGCTGTATATGGGACTAAAAAAATGAAAATAATCAATGCTGATGCGACTTTCAACGCTTTGCTTTGATACCGAATGCCAATAAACTCCGGCATCGTGGATGCATTAAGGCGATTCGTCATTTCTCTCGTTCTCTTTCCAAGCACCTGCCAAGCCAAAAAACTACCAATAATTGCATTTCCAACTGCAATCCATAATACAGATACTCCAAATCCCCAACCCATTTTTCCTGCATAACCTATGAACAATACTGCAGAAAAGTACGCAGTACCGTATGAAAATGCAGACATCCATGGATTAATCGCTCTTCCGCCTAGAAAAAATTCTGAAATTCCCGTTACTTTTGTCTTGCTAAAAATTCCAATTCCAATAATAAATAGAACATATAAAATCAAAAACACAAAATGCATATTTTCTTGCACCCCTTTATTGTTCTTATATTGTTTTGATCCTTCAAGCATTTAGAACATCCTTGAATCGAGCATTCTTAAGAATCATTGATTAAGGGGCTTTTCCCTACCATACTACCATCCTCCTCTAATCTGCGCTAAAGACGATATTCGTTTCAAAGCACTTCCAGCTACTAAAAAAACTCTCACAAGGAGAGTTTTTAGCATTGGAACAAAAGCCATATAAAAAAGGCTTCTTAATAAACGAATATCTCCTACCAAGCTACCACGCTACATATTTTTTCTTCACGATTGCCTACAGATAACCTACTCAACAAAAATATGATTTTACTTATACGCCTGATGTTGATTATACTCTATCCCTCATAAAAATGTCAATAAAAATTTATGATTTTGTTATGAAAACAAATAACAAAGATTTAAATTCATTAACATCTTTTTCTGGATGTGATATAATTATTTAAAGTTACGCCTAAATAGCTTGAAAGCACTTTAGGAGGGGATTTATTTTGACAGAAAACCATAATAAAACCGGTAGAAGTATAAAAAAGAAAAAGAAAAAAAGAAAAATAAGCATCTTTCGCGTGATGATATTGGTCATTTTTTTAGTTGCTCTAATCGGAACGGGTGCTGCTGCAGGAATGGTTCTAGGGGCCCTCAGAACCGTAGAACCCATTGA
>JAMNXX010000120.1 GCA_023623095.1 Bacillota bacterium
GAAGTAAAATTTGTATAGGCATTGACATCCGAGCCTAATTCCGAAAATTTATCAAATATACTCCCTTCAGGTTCTTCAAATAATTTATGTTACAAAAAATGTGCAATTCCTTCCGGACCCTGAGTTATCTTATCCTCTCCCGGAACAATAAACATATTGTCATTGGAGCCGTAGTTGGTTGCAAATATTGCATATTGTTTCGTATATCCTTTTCTTGGCATAAAAAATATTTTTAATCCATTTTCCAATTCCTCAAAATACATTTCTTCTCGAAGCAGATCGCTTTCAATCCTAGATATTGTCATCCCCTACCGACTCTCCTTTTCATTTCTCAAAAAATATATTGTATCGAGTTTGATATTTTCTCCTGCTTTGATGATTTCTTCTCGTGTCACATTCATGATCTTTTGAATCATTTCCTCTATATCGACATATTGGTTTCCAATCGTTTGTGTATAATAAAAATCCGCAAGTGCTCCAGGGCTATCCGTTAATGAACGAATCGATGTTGTCAATGAGTTTTTCGCATTTTGTATTGCTTCATCTGTAAAATTGCCTTCTCTCATTTCCGATATTTGCTCTTCAATCAATGAAAGAACTCTTTCATAATTTTCAAATTCTATACCGGAGCCAATCAGCATCAATGATTTGAATTTTTGAATTCTCGAAAATATATAATAACAAAGGCTTTCACGCTCCCTTACAATCTGAAAAAGCTTTGAGTTCGGTCCCCCTCCAAGTATATTCGAATAAACCAAAAGCGCATAATACAAGTCATTTTCAAAAGGAATATTGGCTCGATAACCTAGGTTTAGCTTGCCTTGCGTAATATCCATATATTCGTTCACTACATTCACTTTTCGGGGAACAAAATCGATTTTTTCTTTTTCAATAGAAATAACTTGGTTTTGAGCAAACGTAAACTCATTCATGATCAAATCTTTTACTGCCTCTGCATCTAAATCTCCTACTGCACAAATATCAATCGGAGAGGAGCGAAGTACAGTCTGATAATGATCATAAAGGCTTTTTTCTGTAATATCATCTATATTTCCAATTTCTCCATACTCATGCAGGGCAAATCTCTCCTCTGCACACATTTCCTCAATACAGCGTTCATATGCATATCGAATCTTATCGTTTTTTCTCCCTTCAATTTTTTCTTTCAAATTTTCTTTTTCTTGTCGAACATATTCGCTGTGGAAAACTCCATCTATCGTATATGGTCTATGAATCAATTCATTTAAAATTTGGAGTCCTTTTTTTAGAAACTTTGAATCTTTTATATATTGCTGGTTTGGTAGTTGGATACGGAACTGAATGATCTGCCGCTCTCCTTTTTTTTGGACAGCACTGCCCATTGAAGCTCCATATAATTCGTCAAGATTTTTGGAAATTTCTTTAGACGTCGGCAATGTTTCTGTCCCTCTAGGCAATACCATCGTTATCAATGCATTTTGGGTTGCTTCTTCTTTGCAAAGAGGTCTCTGAAAATAAACATCAATTAAATTTGTTTTGAATTTATCTGTTTTGATTACATGCAAATGAATATTCTTTCCTATTTGTATAGGTACTGATCTCTGTATCAAGTGAGGCCCTCCTTTTCTTCTTCTCAATCATTTTTATCGTCGATTTCATTGTATAACTAAATTTCCCATATTTCTACCACTTATTATGCTTTTTAATGAAATATTCTATTCCTACCCTATTTTTCTTCCGGCTCCTCTAACCATATTTCTACATTCATCATCCGGATTCGATATTCTAACTCTTCGACAAACATTTCCTCAAGTCCCCATCCTTTAATATGCTCCATCTCTATCCCTTTTGAGCGGTTTAATTTCTTCATTAATTTTTCAATTTTATATTGAATATCGATCTTTTCTTCAATATTCATTGCGGAGACTACATAAATCTTTTCGACTCCATATTGTTGCAGTTCTTCTGTCCTTTGGAAAATTTCTCTTTTTAACGCATGCAGCGCAGCCGATTTAATTTTTCTATCTTCAAAACCATTGGCAACAAATATGGACTTTAATTCCTCCATAAAAGATTGCTCTTGAACAAAAGGATCTGGATGAAGTTCTTCAAAATTTTCCGGTTTCCTGGAGTTTAATAAAATAATTCCGATTTCATCCGATTCCATCGAATCATTGATTGTACAAACTCTTTCTACAAGCGAAGCAGCTACCT
>JAMNXX010000161.1 GCA_023623095.1 Bacillota bacterium
GGCTGTTTCTAATGGAACGGCGGCGCTGCATGCAGCTTGCTATGCAGCGGGAATTGTGGAAGGAGACGAGGTGATCGTAACGCCGATCACATTTGCTGCTTCTGCAAATTGCATATTATATCGTGGAGGGGTACCTGTATTTGCAGATATCGATCCCAAAACTTACAATATTGCTCCAAAAGAAATTAGAAAAAAAATTACGGCGAAAACGAAAGCGATCATACCGGTGCATTTTACCGGGCAACCTTGTGATATGGATGAAATCAATAAAATTGCCAAAGAATATAATTTAATGGTCATAGAAGATGCAGCCCACGCGCTAGGGGCAAAATATAAAGGAAGAAGGGTAGGTAGCATATCGGACATGACCACTTTTAGCTTTCATCCTGTAAAACATATTACAGCAGGGGAAGGCGGAATGATTACGACAAATGATCAAGAGCTGTATCATCAATTGATGTTATTTAGAAGTCATGGCATTACAAGAAATAAGGAATTGCTACATAACAAAGAAGAAGGTCCGTGGTATTATGAGCAGTTGGATTTGGGATACAATTACCGTATTACGGATATTCAGTGTGCATTAGGGTTGAGTCAATTAAAGAAATTAGAGAAATTCGTTGCGCGGCGAAAAGAAATTGTTGCGCAATACAATCAGGCATTTAAAGAAATAGAAGGAGTAGTCATTCCTTATCAAGATAAATATGCAGATTCCAGCTGGCACTTATATGTAATCCAATTAGAGTTAGATAAATTGAAAGTGGGAAGAAAAGAAATATTTGAGGCATTAAAGGAATTGAATATAGGAGTGAACGTACACTATATTCCCGTATATTATTTTCCGTATTATCAAAAACTGGGATATCAGAAAGGCCTATGCCCAAATGCAGAGCATTTATATGAAAGAATGATTACATTGCCTTTGTTCCCACAAATGACGGATGTGGATGTAGAGAGAGTGATCAATTCTGTCAGCAGGGTTTTGGGAACATACAGAAAGTAAACACAATTGGAATCGTTTAGGTGCTTTTAAGTGGGAATACGTCTTGGAAGCATATAGAAAGCAAGCATAAACACGGGGCAGGCACAGTGTCTGGCATAGATTCCTTCAATTCGGAGCGTTTAAAGACTAGTTTTTAAAACCAGGCTATTTTTTATTATCGAGCCAATAAAAACCGCCTTATTAAAGGCGGTTTTCATTATCAATACCAGCTAGCGTACAATCTGGCCTTATTTAATTTATTTTTTACTACCTGATAATCTACATTTTCACTATAATAACTTATTCGAATCGCTTCTTCGATATAATCTAATGCTTTTAGAGCATTAAAAATAAGGGTTCGATGATCCACATCGGCAGTTTTAGAGTAAATTTTATTTTCTATTTCTGCCCTTCTCCGCTCTAATTTGAAAGCAGTATTGTAATCTAATTGTTTTTTACCTAGATTTATATTATTTAAATAATCGAGGAATGCATTTGTTTCATTTTGTATTTCTAAGTATAAATCGCTGTATTCTGTGCCTGAGACATTCCAACTCATAGAAGGTTCTATATAACTGTAAACCGGGTATTCCCTAGGCTCGCATTTGTAAACATATATCATTTTATTTCTTCCATCCCAATCCACTTCTGCGTCTAATGCTTTAGCTGCTTTTTTTAAGGGGACGTATGTAGTCCCTTTAAGTCCCTTTATGCACAAAATAATCAAACTTTACAGGGGTACCTTCTACTACCAGGGTAAAAGGATTCAATGTTACGGATATGTTTTTCTGCGTTCCTGCAGCAAAAGCGGTAATGGATAAAGCGAAGATGAAAGATGCAGTCAAGAAACCTTTTACAAAATTTTTCATGAACAGATCCTCCTTTGTTTTTTGTCCCACTGCCAAAGCGAGGAGGGCGGTGGTATATTGTTGTATTGGGATTAGTTTCCATACACAGTATTATATCATCATCTCGAGACATCTGAAGGCAAGGGCAGATTTTGACGTTAGGCTAACCATTAAAATATAAATAAAATAATTTATTTATGCAAACAAGTTTTTCTATTTATGTTGATGTTTCATGAAACGCACAATGCTATAAACAATGCAAAAGCGACGCAAATGATGTATAAAAATATTCTCATAAATAAATATTCATCATGTAAAATTATCGATGAAGATATGGATTAAGCAAAAAATTTTTCATATGGTATAATATAACTAAGAAACTACCACATTATTTTCGCTCATTATTCCGCCGGTAATTTACCATGGGGAAGATCGATGGAATAAGGAGCGAAGAGATAATGACCATAGCAGAACAGCTAATTAAAGAAGGTATGGAGAAGGGTATAGAAAAAGGCATATTAGAAGGAAAGAAGAAAGCAGCTAAAAACTTCCTGAAGTTAGGTCTAACTGTAAAGCAGGTAGCAGAGGCAGCGGAGCTATCTATTGAAGAAGTTGAACAATTGAAGAAAGAAATTAAAAATTAGCATACAAATACGGGGCAGGCACAGTGACTGATATAGGTTCCCTCAACCTGGAGCGGTTAAAAACTGTTTTTTAAATTAGGCATAAGGACCCTATTTTTAGAGTGTGGATTTATGAAAACAGGGAGATGATTATATGGATATAGCAGCCCTATCGATGGGGCTGAGTCAAATGAAAATTGCTCAGCAAGCGAGTATTTCTGTCATGAAGATGGCAATGGATGCGGCTGAAATGCAAGCAGTCAATCTGATGAAGTTATTAGAAACCAACTCCAAGATGATGGAACAATCCGTACAACCCCATCTCGGTGCAAATTTGGATATCAAACTTTGAAAAAGACGCTATCACAGGGTCTTTTTTCTTCTTTTCTGGACAAAGCTACCCATCGCCTGCGGATACATACGAGAGCGATAGTGTTTTTTTGGACAAAGGAATGATTTTGTGCTGAGGGGTCGAATAGGGTGAAGGAGACTTCTGATGCGCCAATAAAAATCATCCCTTTGTTCTTGAAAGAAAAGAAAAAAGGAGAGATATTTTTATGAAGGAAAATGAAAATCTTGAGGCAGCAAGAGAAAATACAGGAGTCGATGATCAGATAAAGGAATTAGCCGCACTGATTAAAGATTCAAATAAAACGATTGTGCTTACAGGAGCGGGTATGGATACGGAGAGCAATATCCCGGATTTTAGGAGCAAAGACGGCTGGTGGAGAAAGATGGATCCCAGGGCTGTCGCCAGCATCGATACATTTTACCAAAATTATGATCTGTTCTGGGAGTTTTATAAGATGCGGTACAATCTGCTGCAGGAATGCGCACCTCACAGGGGGCATTATATTTTAGCGGAGTGGGAGGAGAAGGGGCTTATTCACGGGATTGCCACTCAAAACATCTCTAGGCTTCATGCGCTGGCGGGAAGCAAAAAAGTATATGAACTGCACGGCAATATCCGGACATTCCGATGCAATCACTGCCATCGGGATGCCAGCGTAGAAGAATACTTGGAGAAGAAAAACTGTCAATACTGCGGGAAGAAGGCATTGCGGCCAAAGGTTACTTTGTTTGGCGAATCCCTGCCTGCCGATGCTTGGGACAATAGCATAAGGGAAGTGCAGAGCTCCGATCTTTTGATGGTAATCGGTACGAGCCTAGAGGTGTATCCGGTCAATGCGATACCAAAGATGGCGGGAGGGAAGACGGCTTTTATCAATAATGAAGATAGGGGTAGGGATTATCATTTTGACGTTCGGATCAAGGGGAAGGCAAAGGAAGTTTTGAGCAAGTTGGATGGGATTTTAAATGAGATGGAGTAAAGGGGAAACAGGGCAGGGACGCGAGATTCGGTTTGGCAGATGCGATCTTAGATGAAAATAAAAGGGACGGCTGTGGGAAATATCCCAAAACCGTCCCTTTCCCTTATATAAGATGAGGAGGGGGGAAAGACAGATTTCTTGTGCTAGAGTTTTAGTTGATATTGTCAGCATCAGCCTGAAAATATTTCCGGGCGATGATGAGGCGAATGATCACTTGCAGATTTGATAAAACGGCCAATAGGATCAAAATAGCAAACAGCTGATTGAGGATGCCTCCTATCATGATGATGGCAAGTCTTCCGTCCCGGTTTACAGGCAGATAGCTAAACAGGCCCTCCTGTTCATGTGGAATATAGTCCTTTCCCGCCAAGTTTGCAAATTTTTCTTTTGCCAGCATAGAAAAGGGGGAGGCGGTTAATGCAAGAAATCCTGCGATGAATACGGCGGTAGGGGAAGCTGTTTCTGATAGGAGGCATCCTGCTGTAATGCCGCCGATTAGGGCAGCATCTGCATAGCGGTCCAGGATAGAGTCAAAATAAGCACCGAATCGGCTTTCTTGAAATTTTAGCCGGGCAATTTCCCCATCGACGCCGTCGATAACGGAAGCCAGCTGAGCGAGAAGTCCTCCAAGGAGGGGATGTCGGAAGTAAAAGAGAAAAGCGCTAAATAACGCTATACAAAAGCTGATGACCGAGATCCCATTGGGCGTGATCGAAAAACGGGAAATCCAGGCGCTGATGGGGATAGACAGGCGGCGGTTGAAATAGCGGGAGATTGCGCCGTCTTTTTCCTTTGACAAGCTCTTTAAAAGCAGGCGTTTTGCTTGCTCTAGGTCATTCTTGTTGTCGATATCCTGCCACAGGTAATTTTGAAAGAAAAAAGCTTGAAGGTTTCCGTTGCCGATAACCGGCTGTAGTGCACTGCTTAGGCTTCCGTCCCCCTTTTCAATTTCCTTTTCCAAAATATCAAATATGCTGTGGTGGAAGTTAAACATTCCGGAATCGATTCCGGTGAAATTATCGAGCTTCTTCCCCAATTCGGTAATCCTTTCATCCGCGCTGAAAACTTTTGTCGCTTCGTCTACGTCCAATTCTTCCCTCGGCTGGCTGTCTACCGCAAGGAAGTAAATTTGTTCAGCCTCCGATTCGGGAGCTTTTTTGATTTTATCTGTAATATGCTCCGAAAAAGCGCTGAGCAGTGAGGGATCAAAAATATGATCCCCCATTAGCAGGAAAAATCTTTCTCCTGGGTTGATCAGTGGCCTTGCAGCGAAAAGGGAGTAAGCGTTTCCTTTTTTCCATTGCAAGTTTTCAGCATACCGGATATTGACTCCAAGATGGGAGCCATCTTTTAAATGCTCCCGGATCGCATCTCCGCGATATCCGGTAACGATGATAAATTCTCGGATCCCTGCTTTTTTTGCGGCCAAAATAACCCTTTCGATAATGGGGATGCCTAAAATAGGCAGAAGGAGCTTGGAGGGCGCAGGAGCGTCAAATGTGCTGCGCATCCTGCTGCCTTCTCCAGCGGCCATAATGACTGCCTTCATTATTTTCCCCTCTTCCCGTTGATGAATTCTTCAACGTATTGGCAAGCAGTACTGTCTGTAAATTGTTGCGGCGGTGATTTCATCGTAAAGGAAGAGATGGAAGTAAGGGCTCCGCCTTCTCCTCTGTCTTTCGCAACTTTTAGGCATCGGATGGCATCCATGATGACGCCTGCGCTGTTTGGAGAATCTTCTACGGACAGCTTCAGTTCAATGGTAATGGGCACTTCTCCAAAGCCGAGCCCTTCCATGAAAATATAGCAGAGTTTGTTATCCCTGAGGAAAGGAACATAATCGCTTGGGCCAATATGGATTTGGTCATCTGCCAGCGGTATATTTAATTGAGATTGGACCGAATTGGTTTTCGATTTTTTCTTGGAATCCAGCCGATCCCTGTTGAGCATATTTAAGAAGTCTGTATTTCCGCCGAAGTTGAGCTGATAAGTTTTATTCAGTTTGATTCCCCGTTTTTCAAACAGATCCGTCAGGACCCGGTGAACGATGGTAGCACCCAATTGGCTCTTGATGTCATCCCCGATGGCAGGGATATTTTTTTCTTCAAATTTTTTTGCCCACTTCGGATCCGATACGATAAAAGAAGGCATTGCGTTGATAAAGCCCACATTTGCTTCTAAGCAAGCTTCTGCATAATAATGGGCTACTTCTTCGCTTCCAACGGGAACATAATTGATCAGCATATCTGCTCCGCTTTCTTTTAAGACTTTTACGACATCACAGGGAGGTTGATCGGATACGGAGAAGCTACGTTCTTCAGCATATTTTTTTGTATGTTCCGAGATGCCGTCCAAAACAGGCCCCATCTGCACAGTGACCGGGAAATCAGGCAAGTCTTTATGGAAGATCGTCGCACAGTTTGGATCGCTTAAAAGGGCTTCTTTTAATGATTTTCCTACTTTTCGCCGATCAACGTCAAAAGCAGCAACGACTTCGATGTCTTGCGGTTTGTATCCGCCTATTTCTTTGTGCATCAGACCAGCTGCATTCGGATTTTCGCGATAAAAAGCGATCCCTTGAACAAGAGCACTGGCACAATTTCCAACTCCTGCAATTGCGATTTTAATACTCATATATTTTACCCCCTTTATTTTTTAGGAAAATGATGGGTCAAAGGTTAGCCTTATCTTCCAACCAAATTCCTTAAACAAAAGGGTTCATTTTTGATGAAGCATTGGGAAATAAAGGCCCCTATGAAAGGGGGGAGGCTTGTTTTATATTAATTTGGGTATTGTTGAGGTTATAAAGGTATGAGGTAAGGTTGTCTTTTTTCAAAACAACTGATGTGATTGAATCCCGCTGTTTTGGCTGCGATGATGGCTTTATCCTGTTTGACAGCGAATTCTTCAAGATGGTGAGCATCGGAACCGATTGTAATATATTTTCCCCCATATTTTTTAAACATCCTAACGATTTCAATATTAGGAAAAATATCATTGATTCCGTGTTTGAAGCCTGATGTGTTTAATTCTAATGCCATATTCCTGTGAACAGCTTGCTGCAATATTTTTTCTGCTTTTTTTAAATAGAATTTTAATGGAAAGTCTTTGCCGAGAGAACGGCGAAAAACATCAAAATGACCGATAATATCGCAGATGCCGCTTTGGATCATCTGCTCCATGATTCGAAAGTAATTGTTTACAAAATGTTCTGCTTCTTCTTTATTTTTGATTTTACTTTTCAGTGCGGATTTTGCTTCTACATAATGGATTGAACCGATAACAACATCAAGTTTATCCCAATTTTTTATTGCTTCTTTTATTTTTTGTTCAAAAACGGGATGATAGTCTATTTCAATTCCTGCTTTAATGGTCACTTGCCCTTTGAAGCGCAAGCGACATCTTTCGACTTCTTTGATAAAATTCGAATAATTGAACCCAGAAAAATTTTTATCGAGGCTGTAAAGCGTAAAATGTTCTGTAACAGCAATTTCACTGATTCCGATTTCTGAAGCCAAACGGCAGTAATCTTCCAAAAAAGCAGAACTATCTTTGGAAAATTGACTATGTAAATGATAGTCAGGAACAAATTTTACAAATAGTTCTTTTTGCATATGCGACGTTTTATGTTTTTGAAAAATTATTTTCGAATATCATACAAAAGCACCTCCTAATGAAAACAAAGCATTGGAATATAGCATAGCGATTGGTTCTTTCAGAGCTTTAGTATGATAAGGCCAACCTTTTTATTAGCACTCAATATAGTTGACTGCTGATAAAAAAAGACCCAAAAATAAAATATTATAGGTTGAAAATAAAGGCAAATGGGAAAATAGGACAAATGTTTTGAATAAATGTTCTTAAAAGAAAATTATTTAAAAAATCGCCATTTTTCTCACCTTTGCTTGTCTTTCCTTTTTACAAAAATCAAAAGTGATTTTGAGCATCAGGAAAATAGGCAGCAGAAAACAGGATATTTTACTTTCTATAGTAAAAATCGAAGCATTATTTATGAAATATATGCTATTTGAGGAAAATTGATCAATTATTATGTCATATTTTAGCTTTTTTTGATGAAATGTTAAGATTAATTTGTTATGATAGAATTGAAGTGAAGAATTTAACAATTTTAAAAATAAAGACTTTTTCTTTACTGTAGCAGACGATACCAAATTTTTTATGAACCGCATTTGTTATGTGGTATTCCGCATTTTTATTGTACGCTCTTGTATGCCCGTTTATTAAAAAAGGATTTTCAAAAAGATTTTCATTGGTTTTGCGATTTAGCAGTTATGACAGAAAGGGATGGTATGCATGGTAAAATCAATAAAAGGAAAGCTGGTCGTTTCATTTACGGCAGTAGTCTTTATTTTGTGTTTGGGAATCAGTCTTATATCGATGAATATTGCTATCAAAGATTTAACAGAGCGTACATACAACGAGCTTCAAACGATAGCAGCGTTAGAATCTGAATACATACGTGCAAGCCAGGATGCGGAGATTCGATATGTAGAAGCGCTGGCGAAGAGCGAGATCATTTTGGATGAGGCGGTTCCTTGGGAAGAGAAGGTCGCTTATTTTGAAGAGGAGGCGAAGAGAAGCGGGTATGTAGAATTTTCTTTTGCAGACAGAAATGGGGAATCGATTACATTCGATCAAGAAAAAAGCATGTGCAATATTGAAGACAGAGAGTATTTTCAGAAAGCTTTATCCGGCCAGGGGGCTATGTCTGATTTGATTATTGGGAGAAATACGGGGAAGCCCGAATTTTTCTATGCTGCCCCCGTGAAAAAAGACGGTGAGATTCAGGGGGTATTTTATGGCAAAAAAAGCGCTACGGCGTTAAGTGAGGTTGCGAGCAATATTGACTATGGGGAAACAGGATACGGGTATGTTATTGACAATAGCGGGAGAGTCGTAGGGCATACCAACACGGATCTGGTAGAACAACAATATAATTTTATAGAGGCTGCGAATGAAAATGAAGAGCTGATGCAGTTAGCGGATCTGATCCAAAATAAAATGTCGAAAAGGGAGATGGGAAGCGGCGAATATCCCTATGAAGGAAAAGACAGAATGGTTGGATTTGCTCCTATCGAAGGAAGCTCTTGGATCATGGTAGTGGGCATCCATAAAGAGGAGGCTCTGCAGGAGGCAGCACAGCTCAGGAATCTCCTCATCACGATTGGGCTCATTGTCGTGATTATCGGTGCGGCGATTACATTTGTCATCAGCGGAATGTTTGCAAAACCGATCACGATCTTGATGGAGGTCATAGAAAGGGTAAGAGATTATGATTTGACATTTGACGACGAAGATTCGGATATAGCGAAATATTTGAAGAGGGAAGATGAGATAGGAAAGGTTGCCCATGCGATCAAGGGACTGCGGATGAATTTTTCAGAGTTGATTAAAAGTGTGTTGGATACTTCTGAACAAGTCGCTGTAGCATCTGAACAGCTTGCAGCAGCAAGCCAGCAATCTGCTACGGCTTCCGATGAAGTAGCAAAAACGATAGAGGAAATTGCAAGCGGAGCAGACGATCAAGCCCGGGATGTTGAAAAAGGCGCTCATGCAATGGAAGCAGTGGGACAAGCACTAAAGAAAAATCAAGATGATGTGGAAGAATTAAATACGGCAGCAAAGGAAGTAAATGGACTTAAAAATCAAGGATTGGAATCGATAATGAATCTAGTGTCCAAAACAGAAGAGAGCAGAAAAGCCTCAAAAGAAATTAGTGAAGTGATTATCGGTACAAATGAAAGTGCAAAACAGATTGAGGCTGCTAGTGATATGATTGGGTCCATAGCGGATCAGACCAATTTGCTGGCATTAAATGCAGCCATTGAGGCAGCGAGGGCAGGAGAGGCCGGCCGAGGATTTGCCGTTGTTGCAGATGAGATAAGAAAACTGGCAGAAGAATCGAATCGGTTTACACAGGAAATTAGAGATATTGTAGCAAAACTTATGGCAAAATCGGAAAATGCGGTTCATACGGTAGAAAAATCAGAAAAGATTGTGGAAGAGCAAGCACAGACGGTGTTGGACACGCAAGAAAAATTTGAAGGGATTGCAAAAGCGATAGAAAAAGTGGAGGAAATCATTCATGGCCTAAATGCATCAGAAAAAGAAATGCAACAAAAGAAAGATGAAATGGTATCGATTGTTCAAAACCTTTCAGCGATTGCACAACAAAATGCAGCAGGTACACAACAAGCTTCTGCATCGGTAGAAGAGCAAGCAGCTTCTATCGGGAAAATTGCAGATTCCAGTCAGCATTTGGCTGAACTGGCGCAGCGATTAAATCAACTGGTAGCACAGTTTAAAATATCAGATAAACAAGAGGATAGGTAAAGTGTTTGATATAAATTCCCTCAACTTGGCGCGTTTAAAAACTATTTTTAAACACTAGGATATTTTATTATCAATTTATAATGTAAAATCGTTGTAAGGAAAAAAGAAACAAGAGAGCACTCTTTTTGGGAAAATAAAGCTGACCAAAACCAAAATCACCAAAGGAGTGCTTTTTATGAATACAATGATATTACAAAAATGCGAAAAATTTATTGAGCAAGTACTAAATTTTTTTAATAAGGTATATAGAACGGATTGTTTGAATTCTAAAAACCAAGATGAGTGGTTGGAAAGAAATATCCTGCAAAAAGTTGACATCGTCAGTAAAGGCAGGGTTAATAGATTTGTAAGTAATATAAACGGAAATATTTCAAATGCATTGAGGGGTTTTGTTATAAAGGCACAACTAGCGGATCATTAGCGAATTGTGCCTTTATAGTCTTTGTTTTGTAATAAGAATCAGAAACAA
>JAMNXX010000194.1 GCA_023623095.1 Bacillota bacterium
GTTCGGAATGGTATCGGATTTTCGCCATAACTTCCATTCCTTCTTCGATATCATCTAAATAAATTAAATTGATATCTTCAGCTATTAACTCAGTTCCAAATAGTTCTTTGTCTTCTCCCAATACGATTTCGTTTGTCTCCGGTAGAATATCTACTACGTATACAGGCTTTCCGAGAGCAATTCCTAATCCTTTTCTTTGCCCGATTGTATAGTTTGCAATCCCTTTATGTCTTCCGAGGATTTTTCTATTTTTATCTATGAAATTTCCAGGGATGACATCTTCCGGTTTTTCTTGAATAATAAATCTCCCATAGTCATTATCTGGGATAAAACATATTTCTTGACTTTCTGGCTTGGATGCAGTATTAAGACCAATCGCCGAAGCAATCTTTCGAACTTCTTCTTTTGAATGAAAATCACCTAAAGGCATTAATGTATGGCTTAGTTGTTCTTGCGTAAAATTATATAGTACATAAGTTTGATCTTTCTCTACTGCATTTGATTTTTTAATTAAAAATTTATTGATTTCTTCATCATATATAATTTTTGCATAATGACCTGTTGCAACATAGTACGCCCCTAGAGCATGCGCTTTTTTTAAAAGCTCCTCGAACTTGATGAATCGATTACAAGCGATACAGGGGTTTGGGGTTCTTCCTGCCAAATATTCATGGATAAAATAATCGACTACTTTTTTTCGAAAGGATTCTTTAAAATTCATTACATAATAAGGAATCCCTAACTGATTTGCTACTCGTCTTGCATCGTCAACTGCTAAGAGCCCGCAGCAGCCCGTTTCTTCTATGTCCTGCAACTCATCAGGATGTGTCCAAAGTTTCATCGTAACGCCTATGACGTCATATCCCTTTTGTTGCAAAATATAGGCTGCAACAGAACTATCTACTCCCCCGCTCATTCCGATTACGACTTTTTTTTTGTCTAAAAAGGACATCTCATCACCTGCTTATTTTTATGACCTGCATGGTTCATTACTATTATTTTTCTTTATCATTCTTTTTTATTCATCAGAGAAATTTTATTCTTCCTCGTGCACATCATCATGGTGGGGATCTGCTTCAAAATCAAAATCCTCTAATCCTTCTAAAGTAAGATTATTTTTCTTCGCATAATCCAATAATGCTGCTTTAATAGCCTGCTCTGCAAGAACGGAACAGTGAACTTTTGCAGGAGGAAGGCCATCTAACGCTTCTACAACAGCTTTATTCGTAAGCTTCAAAGCCTCATGGATTGATTTTCCTTTGACCATTTCTGTAGCTATACTTGAAGAAGCAATTGCTGAGCCACATCCAAAAGTTTTAAATTTTATATCTTCAATCACATCATTATTGACTTTAAGATATATTTTCATGATGTCTCCACATCTTGCATTTCCTACTTCTCCGATTCCATCAGCATTTTCAATTTCCCCTACGTTTCTTGGATTGGTGAAATGATCCATTACTTTTTCAGAATACATTATCTATTTCCTCCTTTTGCTTTTTCGTACAACGGTGACATTTTTCTTAGTCGATCTACTATGATAGGCAATTCTTCTAATACATAATCGATATCTTCTTCTGTAGTAAAATCTCCAATCGTTATCCGTAAAGATCCATGAGCAATTTCATGAGGTAATCCAATTGCCATCAAAACATGAGATGGATCTAAGGAACCCGATGTACATGCAGAGCCACTTGAGCAGCAAATACCAATCATGTCTAGGCTTAGCAGGAGTGATTCTCCTTCTATAAATTCAAATGCTAGGTTTACAGTCCCAGGAAGTGTTTGCTCTGGATGTCCGTTAACTCTTACATAATCAATTTTGTCTAGGATTCCATTTACTAATTTATTCCGCAATCGCAGTTGGTGCTGAATATGATTATCAAGGTTTTGAACTGCAAGTTCAGCAGCTTTACCAAATCCAACAATACCAGGGACATTTTCAGTTCCTGCTCTTCTTCTTCTTTCCTGAGCTCCTCCATGAATAAAAGAAGCGATTTTCACACCTTTTCGTATATACAATGCGCCGATTCCTTTCGGTCCATATATTTTATGAGCAGATATTGACAACAAATCAATATTTAAATCTTCCACATCGATTTTGACATTTCCAAATGCTTGAACGGCATCTGTATGGAAATATATTTTCTTCTCACGGGCAATCTGTCCGATT
>JAMNXX010000272.1 GCA_023623095.1 Bacillota bacterium
GTAATGACACCTAAATATTTATCCTCATATGGAACACTTTCCACTCTTATATTGACAGGAGGATCGCATCGGTAACTGATGATTTGCTGTAGTTGTTCCTCATTAAAATCTTTCGGATCGATGCCCACGATCTGTTTGGTCTTATCCTTTACGCCAATGATTAAATATCCTCTTCCCCCAATGCTGTTTACAATGGCTATCACATCTTTTGCAAATTCTTTTTTTCCAGATTCCGTGTTAAGATTCAAACACTCTTTAAAATCTAATTTATTTCCCTCTTTTTGTCCTAGCAGGGATTTGAGCTTCTGAGGATTCATTGAATCATTCCTTTCTAATGTGAAGCCCATTTGAGATCCAATTTTTTATTTTGATGCATTAAAAAATGCCTGATATGCCTTATAAGTCATATATAAGTCTACTTTGCTAACAACTTCCATTGGCGCATGCATGCTCAGAACAGGAGTTCCACAATCAACCACGTCAGCTCCATAGTTTCCAAATATATATGCAATGGTGCCTCCGCCACCGGCATCTACCTTCCCCAATTCTCCGATTTGCCAGCATATATGATTTTCTTCAAATATCTTTCTGATTTCAGCCAAAAACTCTGCATTGGCATCATTCGTTTCCGACTTTCCTCTAGCGCCGGTATATTTACAAATCAAAACCCCTTTCCCCGAAAATGCAGTATTTCTTTGATCAAAAACCTCCGGAAAATTTGGATCAAAAGCAGCTCCAACATCTCCTGAAAGTACTTTGGAGCTTGTAAGCGAACGCTGAACTTTTAAATAATGAAACGGTTCACTCTGAATGGCGATCAGCTCTGCTATCACATTTTCAAAAAAACGCGACTGCATGCTGGTATTTCCTACACTACCAATTTCCTCTTTGTCTACAAAAAAGGCTGCCACTGTCTTACTGGGTTCTTCCACATCGAATATGGCCATTAAAGCGCTGTATGAACATACCCTGTCATCCTGCCCATATGCTCCAATTAAACCTTTATCAAACCCTATATCTCTTGCCTTTCCAGCAGGAACAACCTCTATTTCAGCTGTTAAAAAATCTTTTTCTTCAATCCCATATTTTGCATGTAATAATTGAAGGATATTGTATTTGATCGGGTTTTCTATGTCTTCTTCTCTATATGGAATGCTTCCCACCAACACATTTAATTCTTCCCCTGTAATTCCTTCCTTCAGCTTTTTTTGATATTGTTTTTCTGCTAGATGCGGCAGCAAATCGGTAATATAAAATACAGGTTCTTCCTCAGATTCTCCGATAGAAATCTCAATGGTTTTCCCCTCTTTATTGATAATAAAACCATGTAGTGCTAAAGGAATTGTAGTCCACTGATATTTTTTGATGCCTCCGTAATAATGTGTCTTTAAAAAAGCTAGCTCTCCATCTTGATATAGAGGAAATGGTTTTAAATCTAATCTGGGCGCATCTACATGCGTTCCCACAATATGCATCCCTTTTTCAATAGGCTCTTTGCCAATTACAAATAATGCTGCGGATTTTCCACGGTTGTTTGCATAAATTTTTGTTCCTGGGCTCAATGGACCCCCGTCTTTGATGATATCCTGTATATCTTGATAGCCTTTTTCTTTAGCCCTCTGAATAATTTGTTTGATGCATTCTCTTTCTGTTTTTCCATGATTTAAAAATTCCTTATATTTTTCAGCAAATAGAAAAATTTCTTTTTGGACTTCAGGTGTGATATTTTTCCAAGCACTTTCAAATTCAAAAGCAATTTTATCATATTTCTTATCCAAGTATATTCCTCCGTTCCTTCTTACATTCTCAAAACACAAATGCTTAAATATATTATATAAAAAACACAGAATAATTTTAAGCGCAATAATGAATAACTCTAAGAACCTTTACTAAAGAAAAGATCCTTAGAGTTATTCTTTATTTATATTTTTTTAATATTATGCTTATAAGCATAAATAGCCGCTTGTGTTCTGTCGTTTACTTGAATTTTCTTAAATATGCTCGATACATGATTTTTAACTGTTTTCTCACTAATAAATAAATCCTCGGCAATTTCTTTATTGTTTTTCCCTTCTGCAATTAAAATCAGAACTTCATACTCTCGTCTTGTCAGCTTATTGAGAGCAGATCCTTCTTCTTCCCCTTTTTTATGAAACCTTCTGACTAGCTCAGCATAATAACCTTTGAATCAATTCCTATATCTTTCAATCTCCTCAGTGCCTGTATTCCGTTCATACGAGGCATATTTATATCTAATAAGATAATATGAGGTTGAAGTTTTTCTGCTTGTTTGATGGTGTCCTCACCATCAACCGCTAACCCTATCACCTCAATATCTTCTTCCAGCTCTAAGATCTGTTTTAATCCCTGTCTTACCAGATCATGATCATCAGCTATTAAGACCTTAATTTTCTGTGATTTCATCCTCATCCACCTCAGCTTTTAAAGGAATTGTAACCTTAATTCTCGTACCGATTCCCAAATCGCTTTGAATATCAAATTTTCCTCTTAATAGTTGTGCTCTTTCCTTCATAATATATAATCCAAAACCACTATTTTTTTTGCTCTGGGTTAATTTTTCTTCTACACAAAATCCGATTCCATCGTCAATGATCAGTAAATGGATAAAGTCCTTTACGATTTCCAAGTTGATCATGACCGTCGAAGCTTTGGAATATTTTCTAATATTATTTAATCCTTCTTGAATAATCCTGAAAATTGCCAACTGGATAGAAGGATCAACCATCACAGGATAATCCGTACATGAAAAAGAAATATGGATTTGAGTTTCCTCCTCAAAATTTCT
>JAMNXX010000229.1 GCA_023623095.1 Bacillota bacterium
GGCGGCATATCAATCGGCTCTAAAATATTTCTTGGCAGGGAAAAAACTGCTCGGGGATGACGCCTGGGAAAAATTTTATCGATTGAGCTATGATTTGCATCTGGAACTTGCTCAGATGGAATATTTTCTGGGAAATGAAAAAATTGCAGAAGAATTGTTTGACATCGTGATCGAAAAAGCGCCGAATGAATTGGAAAGGGCAAGCGTATACGGGTTGAAGGTAATTTTATATGGCGGGATTGGAAAATACTCTGATGCCGTCCATACGGGCATTCAAGCCCTTGAAAAATTGGGGGTCAAGATCCCTATCCAGCCGACAAAAATCGATTACATCAAGGAATTATTGCTGTATAAATGGCTGATGAGAGGGAAAGAAATAGAAGATTTGGCTAATCTCCCCGAGATGAATGATCTCAAAAAGAGGAAGATCGCTGAGCTTTTATCTAGATTATCTTCTGTAACCATGTTGAGCTATCCGGATTTATACAGCTTCATTATCTTGAAAACCGGAAATTATGCTGCTCAGAATGGGAATACTGAAATCACTTCTGTTGGTTATCTCGGCTATGCGATTACAAGCGGAATTATTTTTGGAGATTATGAATCAGGAGAAAGATATGGGAAAGTTAGTATTCAATTGGTAGAGAAGTACGACAGGAGTGCTTCTAAATGCATTATCTATTTTGTTGTAGGGGGTCTTGTTGCCCATTGGACCCAGCATGCAGCTTTGGGTTTGGAGTATCTGAGAAAAGCGGTATCTGCAGGCGTAGAGGCTGGGGATTTGCTGATTATTGGTTTTTCTCACTGCCTTCTTCTTGAAAATCGATATCTTTTGGGGACTTCCCTTAATGAAATTGCTGAAGATTGTAGAGAGAAACGTGAGATTGCCATTCGGTTAAAGCACGATAACCTTGCTATCAATGCGGCGATATATGAAAAACTTACAACGATCCTGCGGGAACGCAAAGCAGATGCATTGATGACAGGAATTGCAGAATTAGAAAAAGATGAATGGCTGCAACTTGTGAGGAAGGATCAGGCTTCTTTTGCGACATATTACCTTCATAAGATTCAGCTGTGTTATATGGTGGGAGATTTTAAGGGAGCATTGTCTGCAGTCAGAGAAATAGAACCTTTGCTGGGGGCTATTCTTGGATTTTTGTGCAGTGCGGAATATAATTTTTATCATTCTCTGACGATTGCTGCGTTCTGTCAGGAAATATCTCATAAAGAGCGGAAACGATTTTTAAAAATATTGGAAAAAAACCAAAAACAGATGAAAAAATGGGCAGGATGTTGCAAAGAAAATTTTGAACATAAATATCTGCTTGTAGCAGCAGAAATTGAGCGATTAAAAGGAAAGAAGCTGGAAGCCATTTCGCTTTATGATAGTGCCATTCTATCGGCTAAGGAAAATGGCTATATTCAAAATGAAGCACTCGCCAATGAGCGGGCGGCTGAGTTTTATTTGTCTCAAGGATTAGAAAAGATAGCAAAGACTTATATGCAGGATGCCTATGGTTGCTACTGCAAGTGGGGAGCTTTCGCAAAAGCTTTATTTCTTAAAGAACGATATCCACAGCTTTTGGAAGAAAAAAGGATCGAAGCACAAGAGAATGATCCACCTGTGGAAGTATTGGAAAATATATCGAGGATTGCTACACCGGATGAGAGTGAAATTGCAGCGAGCCTGGATAAATACTTTATTGACGAAACGATAGATAGTATTTCTGAAAATACGGATCTAAATAAGCTCTTTGAGAATTTTTTAGATATCGCGACAAAAAGAATCGGTGCAGACAAGGGATGCCTAGTCCTTGAAAAAGACGGAGAGCTGTTTATTGAGGCGATGAAAGAAAGCAGTTCCGCTGAAACAGTCATAAAGACGGTTGCTCTTGAAGAATGCGATCATGTTTCAAAAGCGATTATACGATTTGTAGCGCGGACGCTTGAAGCAGTTGTCTTACATCATCATTCTGAAACAGGAATTTTCGCCAGCGACCCATATATTGCAGAATCCGATCCAAAATCGATAGCTTGCTTGCCTCTTTTGTTTCAGGGAATTCCTTTTGGGGTGCTTTATCTCGAAAATAGCTTTATTCCGGAGGCATTTACTTCCGAGAGATTCGAGTCGCTGAAGTTATTGTCCATGCAAATCGCTTATATAAAA
>JAMNXX010000297.1 GCA_023623095.1 Bacillota bacterium
ACGAACTGCTGAACAAATTAAATTTACAATTGGTTTAGCCTATCCAAAAGCAAAAGAAGAAAAAATTGCTGCTCGAGGAAGGGATCTTGTAACTGGCCTTCCAAAGACATTGGAAGTTTCTTCTCATGAAATATTAGGAGCTTTAAGCGAGCCCGTCAATGCAATTATTGAAGCGATAAAAGCAACATTAGAAAAAACGCCACCGGAATTGGCATCTGATATTATGGAGTATGGAATTGTTTTAACTGGAGGCGGTGCACTTCTAGAAGGGTTTGACCAATTGGTTCGAAAAGAAACGGGTATGCCTGTACGCATTGCAGAAGACCCTCTCGATTGTGTTGCTTTTGGAACTGGAAAAGTGGTAGAAGAAATTGAAACCCTCAAAAGAGTCTTAATTTCATCAAAACGATCAAGATGAAGTGGTGAAAGTCATGAACAAATTTATTAAGAATGGAACAAGGATGGTGGTAATATCCATTACTATCATCCTCATTATTATCATAGGCATGAGCATAGGCGGCAGAACAAGAGTGACTGGTTTAGAGAATTTGCTTGGCAAAATGATTGTTCCCATTCAGAAAATATTTTATAAGAGTGGGCATGCAGTAGAAAATACACTTTATTCGATATTTGCATTTAAAAAGATTGAACAGGAAAATCAATTGCTTAAGGATGAAATCAAAAATTTAAACCAACAGCTGATTGAAGCAACCCTTACGAGGAATGAGCTGAATGATTTAAAAAGTTTATCGAAAAATTTAAATTATGTAAAATCGCTGCAAGAATATGATTATATTACTGCAAGCGTTACAGGAATGAATACGGAAGACTGGTTTAATATTTTTTTAATTGATGCAGGAAAAAAACAGGGAATTGTTAAAAACAGTATCGTTTTGAATGGTGAAGGATTGATTGGCAAAGTGCTTGAGGCAGGGGACGATTGGGCAAAAGTTATCAGTATTATTGATAACAAAAGTTCAGTAAGTTTTGAGGTGCTTCGGAATAGCCAATATATTGGAATCATTCGCGGGAATCTAAAGGGGGAACTGACAGGTTATTTAATCGATCCACAAGCGGAAGTGATTGTTGGGGATAAATTAATTACTTCAGGGCTGAGCAATTATCCTAAAGGAATTTTAATCGGAGAAATTAAGGAAATTATTCAAGAAGAAGATGAATTATTAAAGACAATTATTGTTGTACCTGCAGTAAATTTTAAAAAAATTGATAAAGTGATTGTACTGACACCTAAGATCTAAAAGGAGTCATCATGATGAAGAAATGTTTTATTTTATTTATTGTTATTATTGTTAATTTTATTATTCAATTTACTCTTTTACAGCATTTTAAAATTTTGGGCGTTATTCCGAACACAGCTTTGATTATCGTAGTTTGTTTTGCGATTTTGCAAGGGAGGAAAGACGGGGCAATCATAGGATTTTTTTTAGGAATATTACAAGATGTTTTCGTAGGAAATGTGATTGGAGCAAATGCACTTTCTTATATGCTGGTCGGCTATTGCATGGGGAATTTAGAAAAATTTATCTTTAAAGACAATTTTCTAAATCCCGTTTTTTTTACAGCAATCGCCACGATCATTTATTCTGTTCTGTTTTTTTTCATCCTATATATGATTGATTATCCAATACATATAGCGATGTTATTTCAAAGTTCTCTTTTAATTGAAATAATTTATAATGGTGTTTTAGCAATATTTTTTTACAAGTTCGTGCTTCGCTTAATGAAATATCTAAAAACAGGAGCAAAAATTAGGTGATAAAGCGATGAAGGAAAAATTACAAGATCGATATAATCAGATTCTTTTATTCTTTACGATATTTATTTGCATACTTGTATTTAGGTTGTTTGTTTTAACAATTGTCCAAGGGGAAGAATGGGAAAAATTATCCGATGAAATTCGAATCAAAAAAATTCCTATTGCTGCTCAGCGGGGAGAGATCAGAGATCGATATGGAAGAATTCTCGCGGGAAGTCAACCGAGTTTTACGGTTCAAATTATTAAAAATGAATTGATTGATGAAAAAATCAATGAGGTTGCAATCAAATTATTAAATATTCTCATCAAGAATGGAGAAAAATTTAACGATAATTTTCCTATAAAGATTGAGGATCAACAATTTTATTATACATTTGATAAAGAAATAGATGA
>JAMNXX010000315.1 GCA_023623095.1 Bacillota bacterium
ATCTGTGTACCAGGAAACGACACCTATACCCTCCAGGCATTCTGCTGTTCTGAAGATTGCTGCGAACCGACAGAATGCATCTGCAACTGCAACGGTGATATCCCTAATGGAAACACAGTCAATGAAGAATAAGCGCTTACGAGGCTTCCACCCCTCAGGCTGCGCCCATTCCGGCGTGCTAAAAAAAAAAGCAGGAAATATCCTTTATTTCCTGCTTTTCGCTTTCTCCCATTTTCGTCATTTTTTTATCGAACCCGATTGATCAATGTGCCGATCTTTTCGATCCTGCAGATAACTGTGTCCCCAGATTTTAAATATCGGGGAGGATCAAACCCCATCCCAACTCCCGATGGCGTCCCCGTAGCAAGAATATCTCCGGGCTTTAGCGTCAACCCCTGGGACAAAATATGAATCAATGTGGGAATATCAAAAATCAAATGCTTCGTATTGGAATGCTGACGCACTTCCCCGTTGATTTTAGACTCGATGTCCAGATGAACTGCTTCCTTATAGACGAGAAAAGGTCCCATCGGGCAAAAAGTATCCAAGCTCTTTCCTTTATACCACTGAGAATGCCCTCTCTGCAGATCCCTTGCAGAAACATCATTTAAAATCGTATATCCAAATATATAATCCTGCGCCTCTTCTTTGGAAATATTCTTACCTTCCTTTCCGATAACAACGGCCAATTCCACTTCATAATCCAGCTCTGCCGTAACGCCGGGATGGGAATCGATGAAGTCCTCGTGCCCGATAGCCGGATGCGCCACTTTGCTGAAAAAAACGGGAACTTCCGGCCTGTCTCCAAAAGCATCGCTTATTTCCTGTATATGATCCAAGTAATTTTTCCCTACGCAAAATATATTTCTCCGGGGGCATGGAATCGGAGCGCATAGTTTCACATCCTCTAGTGGTACTGCATCCAGCCTCATTTCTTCGCGATTTGCTAGAGCCGATAATTTTCGAATCAACCTTTCATCGGATTCTTCGATGAATGCCTGCATATCCTGCGGACACTTTCCTAAATCCTCCCTTTCTTGAAATGCATCGTATATCTTTTTTAAAGGAAGAATCTTTGTTTTCTCTTGATTAAGAATTCCTATATCACAACTGTCATAATCACCAATTTGATATGTAGCAAAATACATGGATCAAAATCCCTTCCTTTCTGGCTTTCATAGTCCGAATCTGTTGAAAGCGTATTGTTTTTTTTATCTTACCATAAGTTTCTGTTCAAATACCATATTTTCATTTTTTGCATGTGAAAATCCTAAAATATAAGCAGTTTTCACCCACATAGACAGTCCAAAGTTCTCTCCTGCGGCTCCTGCTCTTTTGGGCGATCACAATCCGCCCCGACAGCTGCATTCTAAGCCGCTACGAACCCCTTTTCACCTGATTAAAATAGATTGTATTGCTTCAATCCTTAAATCTTTTTATCTGTAATTGTTGTCAGAGTTTTGTCAAGTGAATAGATAAAAGGCCTATAAAATGATATACTGTATGTAAAGAAGTATTTTTATATTTTTTCCCGAAATCAAGGAGGATAAGAAACATGGATTTTTTTGCTCAAATCATCATTAATGGAATCCTTCTCGGTGCGATTTATGCGCTGATTAGTATCGGACTGAATCTGATTTTCGGTGTTATCAAGATTGTTAATTTTGCACATGGCGAATTTCTGATGATCGGTATGTATTTAACCTTTCTCTTATTTAGCCAATCTGGAATCGATCCCTATCTATCGATCCCGATCGTATTTGTTCTTCTCTTTGTTTTGGGCATCCTCATACACAAAATCATATTGCAACCCCTTTTGGGAAAAGCAGAATTCAATATTCTTCTGACCACCGCCGGACTAGGGATCGTCTTTCAAAATCTGGCTTTGATGTTTTTTAAATCCGACTACCGCGTCATTCAGACAAGTTACAGTGCAGCAAAAATAGAATTGTTCGGAACGCTGGTCAGTGTCAGCCGTTTGGGAGCATTCATCGTTGCGATACTCGCCGCTGTCATCCTGTATTTTGTATTGATGAAAACCCGAATCGGTATGGATATACGGGCTGTTTCACAAGATCCGGAGGCTGCAGTCCTCATGGGAATCAACGATAAAAAAATATTTACAATCACATTTGGATTGGGCGTTGGTTTAGTAGGCATTGCAGCCGCGATCATCACTCCGATTTATTATATCTTTCCCACCGTTGGAGAAAGCTTTTCAACGATCTCTTTTATTGTGGTCGTATTGGGAGGATTGGGAAGCTTCCATGGGGCTCTGATTGGAGGATTTATCATCGGAATCGTGGAAGCAATTGGTGGAATCATCAGTAGTGCAGAGTGGGCAAGAGTTTTCTCTTTATTAATTTTCCTTTTCATCTTATTCGTAAGACCGAGCGGAATCATGGGCAAAAACGCAAGGGTTTAGGTAAGATAACGGTTAGCAATTGTTATGTAAAGAGAGGTTTTTTACATGAAAAAAATAATGGAATATAAAACATGGATTGGATTGGCTATCCTATTCGCATTGATATATTGGCTTCCTCTTCCCATCTATATTTTACACGTAATCATTTTGACGCTGCTTTACGCATTCATGGGCACTGCTTGGAACCTCCTATGCGGTTACGGCGGTCAACTGTCTCTCGGATATGCGGCCTTTACCGGCATGGGAGCCTATACAACTTTGCTTTTATATCGATCATTTGATTTATCTCCATGGCTGGGAATGCTCCTAGGAGGAATTCTATCCACGCTACTTATGGCAGTCATCGCCTATCCCTGCTTTCGGTTCGGCATTAGAGGCCCTTATTTTACGTTGGCAAGCATTGCCGTTGCCGAAATCTTGAGAGATGTGCTCACAACGCTCAGGGAATTGACCGGTGGCTCTTTGGGATTGTCGCTGCCTTATCATCCAACAAACTTTTGGATTTTTCAATTTGATGGAAAAAAAGAGTATTATCTGATCATCCTTCTCTTTTGGCTCATCGCTATTTTCATCGTTAAAAATTTAAAACGACTGAAATATTATCTGATCGCAATTCGAGAAGACGAAGATGCAGCAGCTGCATTGGGAATCTCTGTCAACAAAACATTGCTGTGCGCTGCTCTCATCAGTGCATTTCTAACTTCCATAGGGGGAGCATTTTACGTTCAATATTTCCGCTATATCGATCCCGATTCGATTGCAGGTATCGGACTTTCTGTATCCATTGCGCTCATTTCAGTCGTAGGCGGTACTTCCACCTTGTTCGGCCCGAGTATTGGGGCATTGATTTTGGTTCCCATTTCCGAATATCTGAGACTTTCTTTTGGCGCAAAATTCGCCGGACTGCATCTCTTGATCTACGGCGTATTGCTGATCGTGACCATCCGTTTTCTCCCCGATGGGATCATCAGCCTTTTTTCAAGAAAGCGTCTCCGCAGAAAAAATGATGAAACCAAAAAGCAATCAGAAACTAAAGTTGAGAGGGGAAACGCCAATGAATAGGAAGCCTATTTTAAGCGTAAAAAATGTTTCGAAACGATTTGGCGGACTTTATGCATTGAAGGACATTTCTTTTGATATATATCCCCATGAAATATTGGGAATCATCGGTCCAAACGGTGCAGGAAAATCTACTATTTTTAATGTCATCACTGGATACTACAAAGCTGATGCAGGTTCTGTCCTTTATCATCAAGAACCGATTACGCATCTGTCCGCAGATAAGATCTGCAGAAAAGGGATAACGAGGACATTTCAGATCGCAAAACCCTTTAAGATGATGACCGTATTTGAAAACATACTTGTCGCCATACTTCCAAAATCCAAAACGATTGAAGAAGCAAAAGAGCAAGTCCCTCTCTACTTAGAAAAAGTCGGCCTGCTCAGCAAAGCCACCTCTTTGGGGAATGATTTGACAACGCTCGAGCGAAAACGATTGGAACTTGCCAAAGGGATTGCAACCAATCCGGAAATCCTTCTCCTGGATGAAGTTTTAACTGGATTGAAACCCCAAGAGATGGATGAGATGATGGCGCTCATCAAAGATTTAAAAAGCACGACGACCATTGTCCTGATCGAGCATGTCATGCGCGCCATCACTGCCATCAGCGATCGGATCATCGTCATCGATCAGGGCAAAAAAATCGCAGAGGGGCTGCCGAAAGACGTTATGAACGACCCGAAAGTAATCAAGGCATACTTGGGAGGGATCCATCTTGCTTGAAGTAAAAAATCTAAATGTCAGCTACGAAAAAATGCAGGTGATCTGGGATGCCTCTTTTGAGATCCATTCCGGAGAAGTGGTTGCTCTAATCGGCCCAAATGGTGCCGGAAAAACGACCATCCTCAAAACACTGATGGGGCTCTTAACCCCTCTGTCCGGTTCTATCTCCTATATGGGAAAAGACCTGCTTGCCTATCCGAACTACGAAAGACCCAAATTGGGATTATCTTTGGTTCCCGAGGGCAGAAGACTGTTTCCGAAGTTAACCGTACTTGAAAACCTTCAAATCGCTGTACGAACACCCGAAGCCAAAGAAAAAAGAAAAGAAAATATGGATTGGATATTTGAACTGCTTCCAAAACTCGCTGAACGAAAAAACCAATTGGCGGGAACCCTGAGCGGGGGAGAACAGCAGATGCTGGCTATCGCCCGCGGGATCTTATCGAAACCCCGCTTGCTCATGCTGGATGAACCTTCCTTGGGACTCGCTCCGATCATCGTTGAACAAGTTTTTGATATTTTGAGGGAACTAAAAGAAAGAGGGCTGACGATTTTTCTCGTGGAGCAATATGTGGAGAAATCCTTGCTGTTGGCAGACAGAGCTTATCTTCTCGAAGAAGGAAAAATCGTCTTGAAGGACGATAGCAAAAATATGCTCAAAAACGATCACGTGCGAAAAGTATATCTCGGGATTTAAATAGAGTCGGAAACAATTCTTTGATGGGAAGGCAGAAATCTGTACTGGAATGAAAGTGAGAAACTTAAATGAAAGTACAAATTTTAAATCATATTAAAGGAGGAATCTTCAATGTTCAGAGCTACCAAACTACTCAGCCTCGTTCTTGGGGTTCTGCTCATTTTTACCGGATGCGCTTCCCCGCAAGACGGTGCTTCCCAAGATCAGACTGGAGACATACAGATCAAACTGGGGGTGATCGAACCTGTTTCAGGCTCCATGGCTCCTCTCGGCACAGCAGAGTATGAAGCCATCAAAATGGCCATCGACATGGTCAATGAAGAGGGAGGCGTATTGGGAAAATATAAAGTCGAGCATGTCTTTGCCGACTCGCAAAGCAATCCCTCTGTCGGTGCTTCCGAAGCGGAACGGCTCATTACTACGGAAAAAGTACCGATTTTATTAGGGTCCTATTCTTCCGCCATCGCAATGGCAATCAGTGAAATCGCCGAAAGGTATAAGGTCCCCCTTTGGGAAATGTCCGGTGCAACCGATGACTTGTTAATCCGCGGATATCAATGGACATTTCGAAATGAAGCGATGGCATCGAGCTGGGGTGCCTCCGGGGTAGAATTTGTTGCCGAATATGCTCCAGAAGCGCTTGGAAAAGAATTGAAAGATATCAAAGTTGCAATCGTGCATGAAGACGGCCCCTATGGTACTGCTGTTTCGGATGGAAACCGCAAATATGCAGAAAAATTTGGGATGAATATCGTCTTAGATGAGGGATACTCCAGCAAAACCGTTGACTTATCCAATATCATCATGAAATTAAAGTCTGCAGAACCAGATGTCCTCCTCCTTACCAGTTATGTAACCGATGCGATATTATTCAACCGTCAGGCAAAAGAACTCGGATTTAAAGTAAAAATGCTCGTCACGCACAGCGGCGGTCATAGCGTGCAAGCCTTTGTCGATGGTGTAGGAAAAGATGCCGATTATATCCTCACAGTCGATCCAGTCCCTTGTAAATTTAATACCGATGCGCTTTCTCCTGAATTGGAAGCACTGCACGAACAATTTGTAGAACGATGGACTGAAAAATTTGGAAATCCGCCTTACCATCACGTAGAAAGCCGACAATTTGCACAAACCATCTTATTACTGAAAGAAGTGCTTCCATTGGCAATTGAAAAGCACGACGGCGTCACACCGGAGGCAATCGCTGCAGCTGCTAAAGAACTCGACCTTCCTGATGGCTCCACATTGATGGGATACGGCGTAAAAATTTCCACACCTGAAGACCCATTCCGAGACCCTTGGCTGGGAAATGAACATATTGGGCAAAATATCAAAGCACATGCCTATATCAATCAATATTTTGACGGAACTTTACACACCGTATGGCCTGAAGAATTTGCAGCCGTTGAACCTGTTCCCGTTCTGCCCCCTGAACATCCGCTGGCAGCACAATAAGAAAAGAATTTTAAAGGAAGCCAAGTTAACACCCTTCTCTTTCTCGGCTTCCTTTTTTTATTTTCCATTTCGGTTTTCGGTTAAAAATTGAGAATCATCTGCTTTTAAACCATGGTACAGCAGCAAGGCCTCAGCCGTTTATATCTTATTTTCATTTTCTTTTTAATCGATACCTGTTCTGCGGTCTTCCCACTTTTCCATATTCCAATTCTATTGAAAGGATCCCTTCCTTTTCCATATAGTCCAAATATCTGCGTGCTGTGATTCTGGAAACCCCTGCCTTTTCTGCAATTTCCTGAGCCGTAAACAGCTCTCCCCCCATCTCACGGATACATTTGAACAATATTTCATACGTATGTGCGCTAAATCCTTTAATTTCCCCTATCTTTTCTATTTCTTCATCCTTTTCCGCTTCTGTCTCCTGCTTTTTATTGAGCGCAAAACGATCGATCATCTCCTGCTCCGCATTCCCTGCTTTTTCAAAATGATATTTTCTTTTACGGTATTGATGCAGCGCCTGTTTAAATCGATTAAAGCGAAAGGGCTTTATTAAATAATCAACGGCTCCATATCGAAAGGATTCCTCTACCGTTTCAATACTCTTATCTGCCGTAATTAGAATCACATCGCATTTTAATCCTTCTTTTCGTATCCATTTCAAAAAATCCACTCCTCGGCCTTGAGGAAAAAAAACATCAAGCAAAATAAGATCCGGTTTTTCTTTTAATGCAATTTCTTTTGCTTGCTCTATCGAATGGGCACTTCCGCACAATTGATATCCTTCCACTCTCTCCAAAAATTTCTCATTAATCTCTCTGACCATCGGATCATCTTCCACAATTAAAACCTTAATCATGTTGAATCCCCTTCCTAGCAGGTATATACACATCCCAGGTCGTTCCATTGTCTTCATGCCATTGAATCGTGCCTCCTGCATTGTCTACAATCTCTTTGACAATGTTCAATCCGATACCCCGATTTTCCTCTTTTGTGGTAACTCCTTTTTGAAAAATTTTTTCTGCAATTTCCTTTTTGATCCCCGGGCCATTGTCTGAAACCCTCATTTTTAAACCCTTCTCGTCGGAAAATAATCCTACTTCTATTCTTCCCCCTTCCATTTTCACCAATTCATCGATCGCATTTTCGATTAGATTTCCGATAACCGAACAGACTTCTCCTGCGGTGATCGTCTTGGGAATCGTTTCAAGGCTGGATTCCGGATCGATTTCCATTAAAATCTTTGCTTCCATTGCCTTATTATATTTTGCTAACAATATCGCTGCCACATGCGCATTTTTTATCTGATTGTTAATCACACCTGAAACCTGCTGCCTCTCTTGAGAAATATGGGAAATATACTCCAACGTTTTTTCATACTCCTCCAACTGAATCAGTCCGGAAATCGTATGCAATTTATTCATAAATTCATGATTTTGTGCCCTCAGGGCATCTGTCATTTTCTTGAATCCGGTCAGCTCTTCGGCCATTTGCTTCACTTCTGTCAAATCCTGAAATGTGGATACGACCCCGATGACTTCAGCCTTGTAATTTTTTAAAAGCGTATGGCTGCACAACAAAACTTGACCAGGCCGTATCCGCACTTCACGATTGTATATCGGTTCTCCTGTATGGAGTACTTCTAGGATTTGGTTCGAATAGTTCTTTGGAAGAGTCGATAAGTCCTTTCCCTCAGCTTCACCGCCTAAACCCAGAAGCTCCTTTGCTGTTTTGTTGAAGAGTATGATTTTTCCTTTTTCATTGATCGCCAGAATCCCGTTATTAAGGCTTTGCAGGATCACATTGCGCTGTCCCAGCAATAAAGCGATTTCTTTCGGTTCTAATCCGAATGTGCTTCGTTTAATAATATATGATAAGATCCACGCTCCAATGATTGCAATCACAAATCCGATCAGCAAAGTCAATTCAAAAGTAAATATATGCCGTCTGATCTCTTCATAAACCGTATTTGTGAGTAGCCCTACCAGCACAGCTCCTACTTGTTCACCTTGATAGTAAATCGGTGCGCAAGCTCGAATCGCAGAAATCAAAACATTTTTGTCTTTGGATATATAAGCTTCCCCATACTTGAGCGTCCGTTCCTCTCCCCCACTGATATATTTTTTCCCAAGGGCATACTCGATTGGATAAGAATATTTGATCCCATCCATATCCATTACGATAATATATTGAAATCTCGTTTTTTCTCGAAAGCTTTCTATAATGCTTTGAATTTCTTTATAATCTTTTGTTGTCGCCAATATTTCTTGGATCCGCTCCATCGAAGCAATCGTTACCGCCAAATCCATCGCATTGCTTCCCATCTGCGTTTCAACGGTATTATCGATCTGCCTTAATGTTACCAATCCAATTCCGCCAATGACAATAGCCAGCAAAATGGTCAGAAACAATGTGATTTTATATTGCAGTTTCAAATCGACACCGCCTTTTTTCAAACATTATTTTTTAACCTTTGCTTTGCTCAATCCATCCTCTATCGCATCGAGCAGCCCATAGCTCGTATAAGTTGCTCCTGCTACAACATCGACATCCGTATGATTTGCTTTAATCACTCTCTCAGGAATTTTTTCGTATACAATTTTAGCAAGTTCAGGCATTTCATATTCTTCGACAATCAAGATTTTTTTGATCTCATAGGGAGTCGTCTGTATCTGCACTCTTATAGGCCCGTGATGCCCTTCTCCTATCCCTTCATATGTGCCTTCATAATATAAAACTTCCTGAGGTTTGCAAGCTGTCCCTAGCCATAAAAATAAAAACAACAAACCAAAAACTTTCAATCGTTTCAATCTCATACACCTCCCCAGCTTTCCTATCTATCATCTCTCCAAGGACATAATATATTTTCCAAAGCGTCTATCGCTACAAAAAGGATCAGTCCAATCATGCTTAAAATAAATATACCCGAATACATTTCAATATAATTAACGCGCATCCACGCATCCATGATAAAATATCCCAATCCGTACTCCGTTCCAAAATTTTCCGTGAAAAACAAAACAGATATCGCTGTTCCGATCCCCAGCCGGAGTGATGTCAATGCCACAGGCACCACTCCCGGTAAGATGATCTCTTTGATAATTTGAAAATGGCCGGCTCCCAGTGAAAGAACAGGGTAAAATACCTCCTGCGGTATATTTTTTACATCATCTCGGATATTCACAACAACCGGAAAAAATGTAATCAAAAAAATCATTACAATCTTCGCTGTTTCTCCCAGACCGAATAGAAGCATAACGATGGGAAGCAGTGCCATTTTAGGAACAGGGTAGCTAAAATAAAGAAGCGGTGAAAATAAAAAGTCAACTTTTTTCAAATATCCCATCAAGATTCCAAGGGGAACCCCTGCGAGAAGGGTCAATAAAATTCCTGTCATGATTCTTCTTAAACTATAAAATGCATGTGCTGCGATTTTCCCCCAGAACGTCATGACGATATTCAAAAGAATATCCGAGAGCGGAGGAAAAAATGATTTATCAATCACCAAAGCAATTCCCTGCCAAAGGAACAATACGAAAAAAAACAGATAAATTGCATGGATTCCTTTATATCCTTTTCGCTTCATGACGATAGCTCCCCTTTGAGAAGCTCCCTTAGTCTCCTGTTTAGGGTATTGTACTCCTCTCCAAATTTCAAATCAGTCTCCCCCAACAAATGATTTTCAATCATCCTGATGATCGTTCCGGGGGCAGAAGAAAAAACAGCTATCTTCTTCCCTAAATAAATCGCTTCTCTGATATCATGCGTAATCAATATCGTTGTCACCTGAAACTCTCTCCATACCGCTAGAAATACTTCTTGAATCGATTCTCTTGTCATTGCATCCAAAGCAGAAAACGGTTCATCCATCAAAAGCAGATCGGGTTTGAGCAAAAGCGCTCTCGCTATCGAAATCCTTTGTCTTTGCCCACCGCTTAATTGATTCGGATATCTTTTTATCAGATCTTTTATATTTAATTTTTCTAAAATATTTTCATAAAATTCAACATCTATCTGCTTCTTTCCATCTTTTAGCTTTGCAGACAAAAAGATATTCTGCTCTACAGTTTTCCACTGGATAAGACCATAATTCTGAGGCACAAAACCGATCCGATGAATTTTGGGATCCATCGTTCTTCCATCAATTCGTACTTCCCCTTCGTAATTTCTTATGATTCCTGCCAATACCTTTAAGAGGGTCGATTTTCCGCCTCCTGAAGGGCCAATAATCGCGCAGATCTCCCCTCTCGGTATCCTTGCATTCAAATTGGAAATGGCCTGTGTTTTTTTATTTTGATTTTCATAATACACATTCAGATTTTTTATTTCTATCATTTTATTTCCCCTATTCGATCGGCTCCTTTCCCCTCCATGAACGATACGAATCACTTTTTATATTCAACATGGAAAGAATTTTTCCTATCGATATCTGAACAACTTCCTCCAATGTTTTCGGCCTGTGGTAAAAGGCAGGCATAGGCGGCAATATCGTTACATTC
>JAMNXX010000248.1 GCA_023623095.1 Bacillota bacterium
TAGCAAGCCCTATAATGCACAGCAAAAGCGTTATTCCCCAAAAAACGGCAACCACTTTTGTCTCTTTCCAGCCTTTTAATTCATAATGATGATGTAGGGGACTCATACGGAAAATTCGTTTCCCTGTAAGTTTAAAAGAAGCAACCTGTAAAATAACCGATAGGGCCTCAATAAAATAGATTCCTCCTACAATCGGAATAAATAGCGTTAGATTCAAGAGAATTGCAGTCGCTGCAACCGCTCCACCCAATGCCATCGAACCTGTATCCCCCATAAATACTTTGGCAGGATGGGCATTGAATCTTAAAAAACCTAAACAAGCCCCCGTAGCTGCCCCACAAAATATCGAAATGCTCGGATATCCCCAAGCCATTGAAACCAAACTAAAAAAAGAAAAAACAATCAAGGTAACTCCGGCTGCTAATCCATCCAATCCATCTGTTAAATTGACGCTATTGACTGTTGCTACAACCACGAGAATGATAAAAGGTATATATGCAATTCCCAGATCCCAATACTGATTCAAAAACGGAATGAGCAATTTTGTTCCTGAAATCGATACTTGAGATTGATAAATCGCAATGATAGCCGCAATAATTGTTTGACCGATAATTTTTTGGTATGCTCGAAGGCCTAGATTTCTTCTCAAAACGACCTTTATAAAATCATCAATAAATCCTATCAGTCCAAATCCAACTACTGCAAATAGCACAACATATAAATCCTTATTAACAATCCCTGCTGTCAAACTTGCTACGAGCATTGCTGCAATCATGATCAATCCGCCCATGGTCGGTGTCCCCGATTTAATCATATGTGACCTAGGCCCATCTTCTCGAATGCTTTGTCCTACCTTTAGCCGTTGTAAAAGCGGTATGACAATCGGACCCAAAACGAGTGTAATCAAAAATGATACGATGATGGTGATGATCAATTGCTTATACTGTATCATTCAATTATCTCCTCTCTTGTATGTACTCTACAATTTCCTCCATTTTCATCCCTCTCGATCCTTTCACCAGTACGCCATCCTGTTCGCACAAGATCTCTTGTAAAACATCAATCGCCTCCTGATTATTTGCACAAGCAAAAATATGAGACTGATAAAATCCATTTTCTACTGCCCCTTTTCCAATATAAGCAGCTTGTTCCCCTACCGTGACCAAAAAATCAATCGGATGTCGCGCAATCTCTTTTCCAATATCATAATGCCCTTTTTGCGCATAACTTCCCATTTCTAACATATCTCCCAAAACCGCAATCTTTCTATTTGAAGCAATTGTAGCAAATACAGCGATCGCTGCTTTCATCGAATCTGGACTTGCATTATACGAATCATCAAGCACTTTTATATTGCTACGCGTAGAAATGATATTTAACCGCATATCATTCCCTTTAAATGCTTGAATCCCTTCGCAGATGCGGTCTGGTTCTACGCCGAGCACATATCCAATTGCAATTGCACATAAGGCATTATAAATATTATGTTTTCCAGGAACTTGCAAAACAAAATCATAATCCTGTCCTTGTAGGGATGCTTTAAATTGAATCCCCTTTTCTCCTATTTCATCTATAGAAATTGCTTGAAAATCACAGTCTTTATGAAATCCGACAAAATATTTTTGGTAAGGCGTATTTTGACTCTTTAACTTTCCTAAGAATTCATCATCTCCATTGGCAATCAATATATGTTCTCTTTGATCAAAATACTTCGTAATCTCCATTTTTGCTTTGAATATATTTTCTCTGGAACCAAGTTTTTCAATATGAGAAGCTCCAATATTCGTAATAACTCCAATCCTTGGTTTCACAATCCTGCATAATTTTTCAATTTCATGAAAACCGCTCATGCCCATTTCAAAAATCACAACTTCGTGTTCCGGTTCCACTTGAAATGCTGTCGAAGGGACACCGATATGATTGTTGTAGTTTCCCTCATTTTTTAAAACGCGGTATTTTCGGGAAAGTATCGAATAAATCATTTCCTTTGTAGTTGTCTTTCCTGTACTTCCCGTAACACCGATGACGATCGCATCCATTTTCGATAGATAATAATTCGCTAAATCATGAAGTGCTTGCAGTGGATCATCCACTCGAATGAGCGCACTTCCGTTTTTCTCTGCAATGGATACAACCGATGCCTCAGATTGCTTGAGC
>JAMNXX010000153.1 GCA_023623095.1 Bacillota bacterium
ACATCGGAGGCGTTTCAGGATTTGTTTTGTTTATTGTTGTAAAATTAATCCATGGATGAGAACTGCTTGCTGAAAAAAGCAGTCTGTAATTCTTTCCGCCACATCGAATAAGGATTAGGATTTCATCGGCTTCTGGCTGATAGATCTTTTCAATTTTTCCATTTGTAATATGATTGTTTAATTCAGAGACAATTGCTGAAACAACGATTCCATCAAAAGGCATATTGACCCTCCATTCTTGCTGGTTATCTGTAAAGTATACCATCTTTTTTGAAAAGATGAAAGGAGCAACCCTCAATTTGCGGTCAGGGAAAAATCGTTTCTAAAACAAGATCTTCCATAATAAATTTTTTATTTTGGCAGATACTTGGGAGAGAGGAGCCGGAGGAGATTATAATATCATCTAGCGGAAATAGGTCGAGCAATAAAAGGAAAAACAGAGTGGATATGCATCGGGATTTTTTATCGGTAATGAATTAAATTGCCAGCACGACTTAATTTTTTTTAATAAAGATGGTATAATTTTACGAGAACTGTTTGATTAACCGATGGAAGGATGAAGCGATGATGAAGAGCATGACGGGGTTTGGGCGAGGTGAAGCAAAGGATTCTGAAAGGCAATTTGTTGTTGAAATAAAATCTGTAAACCATAAGTTTAATGATATTTTAGTACGTTTGCCTAGGAAACTGGCTTATTTGGAAGAAAAAATTAAAAGCTTAATCAAAGAAGAAATCAAGCGTGGGAGGGTAGAGGTTCATATTAGCTTGGAAAATATCGGGGATTCAGATACGATCGTTTCGCTAAATCAGCCTTTGGCAGAGCAATATATAAATTGTCTCAGAATAATGAAAGAAAGATTGGACATCCTAGATGATATTTCTGTATCCTTGCTTGCGAAATTTCCGGATGTCTTAAAGATTACTCCGAAAGAGGAAGATGAACAAGCCGTCTGGTGCTGTTTAGAGAAAGCTTTAATGAAGGCATTAGAAACGTTGATGGAAATGCGTGTAGCTGAAGGGAAAAAGTTAGCAGAAGATATTTTTGATCGATGTGATTACATCCTTAAAATCGTCAAGCAAATTGAAAATCGTGCACCGCAAGTTGTTTTTGAGTATCGACAGAAGCTCCGGGAAAGAATTTCTGAACTGTTGGAAGATAATATTGAGATCGACGAACAACGATTGAGTATGGAAGTTGCGTTGTTTGCGGATAAAAGCAATATAACGGAAGAAATCGTGCGATTAAAAAGTCATTTAAGCCAACTGAAAAAGTCCGTGGAGGAAAAGGAACCGATTGGAAGAAAATTAGATTTCTTGATTCAGGAGATGATTAGAGAGATCAATACGATAGGTTCGAAAGCAAGCGATTTAGAAATTACCAATCATGTTGTCGATATTAAAAGCGAGTTAGAAAAAATAAGGGAACAAGCACAAAATATTGAATAGGGGGGGAAACAAATGAGTATTAAGTTGATCAATATAGGATTTGGCAATATCGTGTCAGCAAATCGCCTGGTCGCGATCGTAAGCCCTGAGTCGGCACCTATCAAGAGAACGATTCAAGAGGCGCGGGAACGAGGAATGCTTATTGATGCTACGTATGGGCGTAGAACGAGAGCAGTGATTATTACAGACAGCGATCATATTATTTTATCTGCCGTACAACCGGAAACGGTAGCACATAGACTTACTTCAAAGGAAGACAGTTCAAAGGATGGAAACGAATCTTTATCACCGGTGAATGAAAGATAAAGGGGAAATTTGAAATGGCTCAAGGATTGTTGATTGTTGTATCAGGACCATCTGGAGCAGGCAAAGGAACGATTTGTAAACAGTTGATACAGAAAGAACCGACGCTCAAGCTTTCTATATCGGCTACAACTCGTAAGCCGCGATTAGGAGAAATCGATAAACAAAATTATTATTTTATGACTGTATCCGAATTTGAAGAAATGATTCAAAAAGATGAATTTTTAGAGTATGCCAATGTGTATGGAAACTACTATGGCACTCCTAAAAAATATGTTATAGATGAAATTCAGAAAGGAAATCATGTGTTATTAGAGATTGATACACAAGGGGCTTTTCAAATTAAAAAAAAATATCCTGAAGGGGTTTTCATATTTATTTTACCTCCTTCCATGAAAGAGCTA
>JAMNXX010000044.1 GCA_023623095.1 Bacillota bacterium
CAACTTATCCTGCTTGCTACAGCCTGCAATAGAAAAAACCATTATCACTGCCAATAAAAAAATAAAAATTTTTTTCTTTGACATCATTTTTCTCCCCTTTTTATAAGCTCGATCTTTTTTCTTTGTAACATTATACACTATTTATTATATTTATTCAATAGAATGGATAAAATATATTTTTGATAAAATCATATCATTCATTTTCAAATATTCCCTGTTTTTCTTCCTGCGCTCGATCGAAATCTTTTTCTATCAAATCGTTCACAACAGCAGAAGCAATCATCAGGCCTGCTACGGAAGGCACAAATGAGATGCTCCCCGGAACTCTTTCTTTTTTTTCAGCGCTCAATCTTGCATCGGGTTTAATAGGCTCTTCTTTTGAATATACAACTTTCAAAGAAGGAATCCCCCGCCTTCTCAGCTCTTTTCGAACGATTTTTGCTAAAGGACATATAGATGTCTGATAAATATCTGCTATCATTAGCTTCGTTGGATCCAGTTTATTGCCTGCTCCCATACTGCTGATAACCGGAATCCCCAATGCATAACATTGCTCAATTAAATCGATCTTTGCAGATACCATATCAATCGCATCGACGACATAATCATATTCTTGAGATAATAATCGTTCAGAAACTTCCTTTGTATACATCATCTGATATGCCTCTACCTCTGCATCCGGATTGATGTCCAAAATGCGTTCTTTCATCACATTCACTTTTGCTTTTCCCACCGTGCTTCTTAACGCATGAATTTGTCGATTCAAATTGGTGATGCAAATATTATCATAATCCACGAGAATCAATTTGCCGATCCCGCAGCGGGCCAATCCTTCCGCCGCAAAACTCCCTACACCGCCAATTCCAAATATAGCAACTTTTGCATTGTATAATCTTTTCAGGTTTTCTGAGCCGATAATCAATTCCGTCCGTGAAAAAGCATGCATCCCCATAAATCCTCCTTCGTCTTTCTATCCCATAGAATCATTTGCATGTTTCTATTCTTTTAAAATTGAAATATCTGCATATTCTTCTTTTGCAACCTTCCTTGCAATTTGCCACGAACATTTTTTCAACCGCAACGCATTTTGTATCGATATCAGCGCAATCATATTTATTATACGCTTCTTTGTATTTTTTGTAATTAACTATTTTTATCCTGATTCGATTTACATCATATTGTTTAAAAAATATATTATTATTTTGCAATAAAAATAAGATGCCTGACAAGCACCTTATTCCCTTTCTGGTATTACGACCTTCATATATTTATCTATCTTTTTCAGATGTATTTCAAGATAGAAGCTCTATTGCATCGGTATCCCTATGCTTTCGTCTACCTCTTTTACGCATTTGTTTTCTACATGTTTTAAAAATTCAATCTTATTGCGCGTCATTTCATCATACTGTTCTTTCGTGATCAATTCCGCCATATACAAATCATCAACAAGTTCTAAAAAAGTTTTTACCAAATCCACCATTTTTTCTACCTCTATATCCCAGAAAGAATCTGTACACCCCTTTGTTTTCATTTTCTCACCTCATAATCTGAATTTTTCATTCATGCAGTGCGAAATTTTCCTGAAGGTTTCCTTTTTTTACTAATAATTATATTATACGTTTTTCAAAAAAATCCTTCTCTTTTTTAATATTTTTAAAAAATTATTTTTGAACTTTCTGAAATATTATTGGCAAATTGTTTTTTGTTCGATGCATAGAATTCTTGAAAAAAACAAAGGATAATCTTAACAAGGAGGTGAATAAAAAATTGAACTTAACGCAAAAAGAAAGAATGCTGCTGGAGGATCAAAAAAACCATGAACAAGTTTGTATACAAAAATATCTCAGTTTTGCTTCACAAGCAAGCGATCCACAACTGCAGCAATTATTCAGAAATTATGCCAATCAGGAACAACAACATTTTAACACGATCAATCAAATTTTGAACGGTCAAATTCCAAACGTATCTCAGAACAATCAAAATATGCAATCCGCCCCTCAACTCAATCCGCAGTCAAACCACCCTTCTTTTCAGAACAAAGATGATGCTGAGCTTTGCAAAGACCTTCTGATGACCGAAAAATATATATCCGGTACGTATGATACGGCCATATTCGAAGTCTCTAATTCAAATATTCGTCAAATA
>JAMNXX010000216.1 GCA_023623095.1 Bacillota bacterium
ACATAAGTATAAATAGATTTATGATTTTGAAAAAATGCATCGAGCAATATTTTCAAGGATAATTAAATACGAGAGCCTGCCCCTGGAGTTTTTTATGATAAATTTTTATAAAAATTTATGAAATAAAGGAGGAAAATAGAAATAATTATAGAATATACAGCATATATTTCACTACAAGAAAACAGTTTCCGGTGAGCGGAAAAAAGGAGCCAAGGATATGCAAATTATCGATCGAGCGTTCGAACTACTGGAACTGCTAAGCAAAAATAAAGGGGGGTATATGATTTCCGAACTCAGTGAGAAGTTGGATGTGCCGATCAGTTCTGTCCATCGCCTGCTTTCTTCTTTAAAGAAAAATAACTATATTGTACAGGATCCCCAAAACAAACGCTATAAGCTTGGGTTAAAAGTTTTAAACTTAGCAGTAAACCTATTGAACAATTATGATATACGAAATATTGCCAGAACATATCTGGAAGCACTCTGTTCGAAACATGGGGAAGCGGTATTTTTAACAATTTTTGAAAATGAAATAGCAGTATGTATCGATACGGTTATGAATGAAAACAGTTGTAAGTTTTTTGTAAGGATTGGAAGGGAGATGCCCATCCACGCAGCGGTTGCAGGACAAGTGATATTGGCAGATGCGGATGAGGAAATGATCGATTCTGTTCTGAAGAAAACGGATTATATCCAATATACGCCTTATACGATTACAGATCCGGAGAAACTAAAGCAGAAACTAAAAAAAATCAAAAGTATGGGATACGGTATTTGTGATGAGGAGTTAGAAATAGGCGTGCAGGCTTTTGGAGTACCGATTCGGGATCATTCTGGAAAAGCGATTGCAAGCATTACAATGTTAAGAATTAAAACCGGAAACAATATAGAAAAGGAGAAGCTGGAAGATCTGAAAAAAACTGCATTCGATATTTCTTTGGCATTAGGATACCGACCGGTTCATCTAGGCTGAGGGGTTGCAATGATTTTTCTGCTTCCCGAAGCCAAAAAATATAAAATAAGGAGGAAACAACATGAAGAAGGGAATCATTTTTGGGTTGGTATTGCTGCTTTGTGTTGGACTCTTAGCAGGCTGCGGAGATGGAACGCAAGATTCAGGGGATGCAGGAGATACACAAGATCTGCCTCAAATGACTATCAAATTAAGTCACAATCAGCCTGAAGCGAGTCCGGAACATGAAGGTGCCCTAGCTTTTAAAGAGAAGTTGGAGGAATTGAGTGATGGAAATATCACGGTAGACGTTTATCCTTCCATGCAGCTAGGTGCCATGAGAGAACAGGCTGAGGCTGTACAAATGGGTACGCATGAGATGACCATTCAGCCGATTTCCGTTTTGACTCCTTTTGTAGATGAGTTTCAAATTGTGGATTTTCCTTTCTTGTGGCCTTCCAGTGAAATCATGTGGAAAGTGCTGGATGGAGAAGCAGGTCAAGCGCTTCTAGCAAAAGCCGAAGACAAAGGCTTCAAAGGATTAGGATTCTGGGGCTCTGGATTTAAACAATTTACGACGAAAGGAAAAGAGATACATACACCGGAAGATTTCAAAGGTGTAAAAATGAGAGTAATGCCTTCTCCATTGTTGATCGAGCAATATAAAGCATGGGGCGCTAACCCTGTTCCTATCGAATATGCAGAACTGTATAATGCTCTGCAGCAAAAAGTAGTAGATGGACAGGAAAATCCGATTCAAAGCATTGCGATGAATAAGTTTTATGAAGTGCAAGACTATATGATCTTAAGTGAGCATGGTTATTTGGCATATGTTCTCGTAGCAAATAAAGATTGGTTTGATAATCTGCCTGATGCATATAAAGAAATGATTATTGAAGCAGAAGCATATGCAAAGGATATTGAAAGAAAAGCATTAGAGGAAAAAGAGGCAGAATTTTTAAAAGAAATTGAACAATCTGGCATCACGATTTATAAATTGACGGAGGAAGAAAAAGAAGCGTTTAGAGAAGCATCGAAACCGATCTACGATCAATTTGCGGAAACACCTTCAAAGAAGGAAATTTTAGATTTGATCCAACAAGAAATTGAAAAATTGAAATAACTATTAACTGCGTTCAAGGAAGATTTTATCCTGCTTCCTTGAACGCTTCAGATTTTATTGAAGGAGGT
>JAMNXX010000131.1 GCA_023623095.1 Bacillota bacterium
TGATACAAGCGGGACATGAATTGATCGTCACCCACGGGAACGGTCCACAAGTCGGGCAAATCGTAGCGGCCTACGAGGCAGCCGGTTCATCTGTCATGCCCTTTCCGGAGTGCGGCGCCATGAGTCAGGGATATATTGGATATCATCTGCAGCAGGCCATTCGAGAAGAAATGATTTGTAGGGGGATCCATAAACATATCGCAACGGTCGTGACGCAGGTTGTGGTCGATAAAAACGATCCAGGGTTTCAAAATCCTACGAAGCCCATCGGCTCTTTCTATACGGAAGAAGAAGCGAAAAAGCTCCAGCAGGAAAAAGGGTATACGATGGTAGAAGATGCTGGGAGAGGCTGGAGAAGAGTGGTCCCATCTCCGGAGCCGATGGATGTGGTAGAAGCTCCTATTATAAAAACACTGGTGGATGCAGGACATGTGGTCATTACGGTAGGCGGTGGCGGTATCCCGGTGGTGGACGGCGGCAATGGTATTTTAAAGGGTGTTCCGGCGGTTATTGATAAGGATTTTGCATCAGAAAAAATTGCAGAAATCCTCGATGCAGATTATTTGATCATCCTTACGGCAGTAGAGCAGGTAGCGATTTATTTTAATCAGCCGAATCAAAAAAATTTGTCTAAGCTTACGGTGCGGGAAGCATATCGGTATATGGAAGAAGGTCATTTTGCCCCGGGTTCGATGCTGCCAAAGATTCGTGCAGCGCTGAAATTTGTCGAATCAAAGCCGGGGAGAAAGGCATTGATTACTTCCCTTGAAAAAGCAAAAGAAGGACTGGAGGGAAAAACCGGGACGGTTATTGTCACCGACTCCGAACGTTAGCATAAAAAGGACGCACTTTTTTGTCCTCCTGAACGACAGCAAGGGATCTTCAGTGCCAAGATCCTTTCCTGCGTTCAGAATTGCTTAAATTTATTTAAAGAGAAGATGCTCCATTTGGCTGATGGAGTTTCTTTAACAAATAGGCCATGTTTTCCCCTAACACTTTCATGTTCAACATACCTTCTTTATCATTTTCCACATCGCCAATTTTAAATCCATAAACCATATTCCAGTAGTTTGCTCCTACTAAGAACATTTGCGAATAATGAAGAAAATGATTGATCGAATCAAATGCGTGTGTCGCACCGCCTCTTCGTACTGCAATCACAGCTCCTCCGACTTTATATTTAAATAGATCTCCATTTGCCCTAGCTACCATTCCTGCACGATCGATGAGGGCTTTCATCTCTGCTGTAACATCCGTATAATATGTTGGGGATCCTAATAAGATTCCATCGGAAGCAGCCATTTTTTCAATACAATCGTTGATGATATCATTGTCGATGGCGCATCGCCTATTTTTGTTCTTAAAACACATCATACAGGCTCTGCATCCGCTGATAGGGGATCCTGCGATATGGATCAATTCGGTTTCGATTCCTCTTTTTTCAAGCTCATCAAAAACTGCCTTGATCAATAAGGAAGTATTTCCATCTTTGCGCGGACTTCCATTAATCCCAAGAACTTTCATCATGTCCCTCCAACAAAAATATTTTTAGATAAGAGCCAGACGGTGAAATCCATTTCAGTTTTTCATATAGAAGGAAAAGCGATGTTCTGATATTATATTAATATAATTATATCATAAATAGGCTCTTTAAATCGGGCTTCATCACGGAAGAGAAATATTCTTGAATAAAGGGGTGTGAAACGATATGAAATCCAAAAAGGCAATTGCAGGGATTTTATCGGCAGCTGTTTTATCTGCTTCGGCATTTACCGCTTTTGCTGCAGAACCAGGAGCATTAAATCCTATCGCCTATCCTGAAAAGCAAGAAGAAAAAATAGCATTGGCAGATAGTGGGTGGGATAAAGAAGAACGATCCTATTTTGGTTCTTTCACGGGGATCGTTCAAAAAATAGAGGACTTTCGGGGACTCGAAGGCTCCAAATTTGTTTCTGTGGAAAATGAAGAAGGAATGCCGGCGAATTTCATCATATCGGCTGGTACATATATTGTCGATAATGCTGAGATTGAAGTAGGAGCCGTGATCACCGGTTTCTTTAAAGCGGATGCACCGAGAATCATGATCTATCCTCCGCAATACGGTGTTGATGTTGTGGTTGTAGAAAAAGAAGGCCAATATGTGAAGGCGGATTTATTTGATGAAGATTTGGTGAGTGCAGACCGCTCATTAAAATTAAATGTTTCTGATGATACAGAAGTGTTATCAGAAGATGGGGAAGCTTTCGAGGGAGAACTTGCAGACAGAAAGTTGGTCGTTATTTATACGACATCGACAAAAAGCATTCCGGCACAAACGATTCCTCAAAAAATCATTGTATTGAAAGAAGAAACAGCGCCGATAAGTGATGTTTCTATTTTGGATATCGTTGTGAATGGCGAAAAGATAGAAGCGGAAGCACCGTATCGAGATGAGCAGGGCGTGATCATGGTTCCGCTCCGCGGGATTGCTGAAGCGTTAGGATTTGATGTCAGCTGGAATGCAGAATCCAGAAAGATTGTACTGGATCAAAATATTTCTCTTGTAATCGGAAAGGATCAGTATATGTCTGTGGAAGCTGTACCGATCCAACTGGGAGCTGCACCGGAAATCATCGAAGGGAGAACATTTGTCCCGCTAGATTTTTTCAAAGAACTGCTGCGCATCAACAATGTGCAGGTGCGTGAGTCGCAGATTCTCATCGATGATAAGGAGATTGAGAATAAATTAAAAAACTAGAAGTATCTATTATAAAATAAAGAAAAATAAATGGAAAAAACAGGAATATCAGCTTGGAGGAAATAAAGAATGGAAAAAGAAATCGCATACAGACAAGAAACATCTCTTGAAATGCTCTATGAACTGGATGAAGATATGTCGATGGGGAAAAGCATCGTTTATGGGATTCAGCATTTAATTTATTTTGTTGCAGGGGCGGCGGTCATGCCGGTTATTGTCGGAGGGTATCTAGGATTAAACAGTCTTGAGATCGCAAGCCTGGTACAAAGGACCTTTTTCTTCTGCGGTGTGCTTTCCATCTTACAGCTTCAATTTGGACACCGATACCCAATTACAGACGGCCCGGCGGGATTATGGTCGGGCATGCTGATCATCATGGCAGGATCGGCAATTTCAGTGGGAAAATCATTGGCGATGCTGCGCGCAGAGTTAGAGCTCGGTATGGTGATTGCGGGAATGCTCATCATGCTCTTAGCCATATCAGGAGCGATATCGAAAATAGCAAAATTGTTTACTCCCATTATCAATGGAATCGTGATCGTTCTGATGGTCCTTCAGATAAGCCCTACGATCATCAAAGGGATGACAGGGGTGAATGAAACCAATCCCACAATCGATCCGGTAAACCTGTTCGTATTTGTTACGACAGCATTGGTTATTCTGCTGCTCAACCAATTCACAACGGGATTTTTGCGGAGCATTTCTACACTTGTGGGTGTTTGTGTAGGTTGGACTTTGGCGTTTTTTGTAGGGAATGCACCCCAAATCAATCATTGGGAAGGGCATCTGATTACGCTTCCGGAAATATTCGCTTGGGGAAAGCCGTCTTTTGATCTGGGGATCGTATTAACATGTATATTGGGTTCAATGGCGTTATTTTCCATGGTTGTGACCAGCGTTACCGGGATGGGAGAGCTGGTGGGAGAAAAAGCGACTCCTCAAAAAATCAAAAATTCTACCATTATATATGGAAGCTCTGCGGTAGTGGCAGGTGTATTTCCTGCAATCGGTTATATGCCATATGTTTCGTCTACAGGGGTTATCGCCATGACTCGGGTTGCATCGAGAAAACCCTTCTTATTTGGCTGTTTGTTTGTAATGGCATTAGGGCTTTTTGCGCCGGTTGGGGCATTTTTCTCTTCCATGCCTCCGGCAGTGGGGTATGCTGCGACGCTGGTGATATTTTCATTGATTTTTGGTCAGGGACTCAAAGAATTTCAGCGCATTCAACTGGGAAACCGGGAGAATTTCGTCATCGGAATTTCAATAATGATCGGCGTGGGGGTTATGTTTCTTCCCAATACAGCTTTTTTAGATATGCCTCAATTGCTGAGATACATCCTTTCGAATGGATTAGTCGATGGGGTACTGGTTGCAATTTTTCTTGAGCATGTCTTATTAAGGAAAAAAAGAGAAGAATAGAAATTTTTATCGATATAGGAAGAAAGCTTTTGCTTTTTTCCTATATTTTTTTATCTTGATTGCTTGTCCATGCAGTATGAAAATGCTTGCAGCATCTGTCTATGGAATGTCATCAATACCATATTTATAAATCGGATAAAAAACAACAAGGTTTCACCATAAATTTCCAAGTATCATATAGGGCTTTTTTGTAAATACCATAAATAGGTCGATAACAATTAGAGGAGGTTTTATGTTTAAGCTTTTAAAAGCAGGAGAATGCTATATTCCTGAAAAGATCGGCAAGAAGGATATCTTAATTGCATTTGATAAAATTTATAAAATCGAGGATCATATTTCAAAAAATAAGCTGTGGGATGTGGATGTCATTGATTGTTCAGACAAGATCATTGTCCCCGGTCTTATTGATCAGCATGTTCACATTCTTGGGGGTGGCGGAGAAGGGGGTCCTGCCAGCAGAATTCCGGAAATCCAATTAAGCGAGATTATCCGTTCCGGTGCCACCACGATTGTAGGGGTCTTGGGCTTTGACAGCGTTACAAGAAATATATCGAATCTCTTAGCGAAAGCCAATGCCCTCGACATAGAGGGGGTCACCACATACATTTATACGGGAAGTTATTCCATACCGACGGCTACATTAACAGGCAAAGTGATTACAGATATTTCTCTTATCGATAGGGTTATTGGTGTAGGCGAAATTGCACTGGCGGATCATCGTTCTTCTCATCCGGATCTTCAAACGTTAAAACAGCTTGCAAGCGAAGCCCGAATCGGAGGGTTAATTGGTTCGAAAGCCGGTGTGATTCATATCCATGTTGGGGACGGGAAAGAAGGGATATCGCTTTTATTCGAATTAGTCGAAGAATCGGATTTTCCGATTGAAATATTTATCCCCACACATATCAATCGAAATAAGAAGCTATTCGAACAAGGGATGCGGTATCTCGATATGGGTGGATTTATCGATATGACTGCGGGCGAATCCTCAAAAAATGGCTACAGCTTGCCGGATGCCATTGAAAAACTGATCCAAGAGAACAAAAATTTAAATCATGTAACGATCTCTTCTGATGGGAATGGAAGCAATCCTTCAAATGGAGAGCAAGGAAGCGGCATATGTAAGATGTCACAATTATTCCAAGATATGAGGACTTCTATTTTAGATAAAAAAATGGATATGTCATTGGTTTTCAAATTAGCTACAGAAAATGTAGCTAAATTTCTTAAAATCTTTCCTCGCAAAGGTATATTGAAGAGTGGAAGCGATGCAGACATCCTGATTTTAAACAAAGATACATTGGATATTGATACGGTGATTTCGAGAGGAAAGATCATGATGAAGGATTCAGAAATTGTAAAAAAAGGAAAATTTGAAAGCGTATAAAATCCGGGATACGAATGGAGGTTGTCCGATGGAACCACTGCCAAAAGGGTTGCTGATGATCATCGGTGGAGCAGAAGATAAAAAGGAGGAAATGTCTATCCTAAAAAAATTTGTCAGTTTTTTAAAGCATGATGACTCGGTTCTTTTGGTGTTGACGACTGCGACCAAGCAAGCAAGAGCTGTTGGGGAAGATTATCGCAGTGCATTTGAAAAATTGGGGCTGAAAAATATTCATATTATCAACATTGACAGTCGGGCTGATGCGAACCATGAAGAATACCTGAAAATCATACGCCAATCAGAAGGGATATTTTTTACAGGAGGCGATCAATTAAGGATTACAAGCATTATCGGAGGTACCAAAGCATATCAGGCACTTAAAGAATGTTATATCAATGGTGGAATCATAGCAGGAACAAGCGCTGGAGCGTCTGTCATGAGCAATATCATGATTGTAGAGGGGGATAATAACGAACCTGCCAGAAAATGTACCTTAAAGCTCGCTCCAGGCTTTGGTTTTTTAAACAATACCATTATTGATCAGCATTTTGCGCAGAGAGGAAGAATTGGACGTCTTCTCTGCGGAGTAGCACAAAATCCGGATATATTAGGAATTGGAATCGATGAAGACACGTCGATCATTGTATATCCAGAACACTACTTTGAGGTATATGGCACAAACTCCGTAACGATCATTGATGGGAAATCGATTCAGAGTTCGAATGTTTCTGAACTGAAGCCCAACGAGATTCTTGCGATAACCAATATAACGCTTCATGTATTACCGGATGGTTATGGATTTCATTTGAAAAATAGAGAAGTTTTCAGGCTGAATTCATTTTCCAAAGACCAATATTAGGAGGCTGCAAAATTGCACATTGTAGATATATCCATATTGAGTGGACCGAATATATACAGTTATACGCCTGTGATTCGAATGTTAGTCGATCTTGAGCACCTAGCGGATAAGACAACAGTGGATTTTGAAGATTTCAATGAGATGCTTTTGAAATTGCTCCCCGGATTGGAAGAGCATCACTGCGGTCTGGGGAAAAGAGGCGGGTTTCTTGAAAAGCTCAGAACAGGCACTTATTTTGGACATGTTTTTGAGCACATTACATTGGAACTTCAGGTATTGGTGGGTTATGAAGTCTTTTTTGGTAAAACACGCTTGAAAGAAAGCCCTTCTTTATACAACATTATATTCGAATACGGCAATGAAAATGTAGGGATTGAATGTGCAAAACAATCGATTCATATCATTAAAAGCATTCTCAAACGCGAAACCATAGATATGGATCAGCTTATAAAAAAATTAATCAAGGTAAAAGAATATTATGAATTGGGACCTAGCTCGAAGGCAATCTTTGATGAGGCGAAAAAAAGAGGAATCCCCGTAAGAAGATTCGGGAGTGAGAGCATACTGGAGCTAGGCTATGGGAAATATTTGAGGAAAATTCAGGCGGCACTCGTCGATTCGACGAGTTGTATTGCTGTAGACATCGCCTGTGACAAGCAATTAACAAAACAGCTTCTCGAGCGGAACAATATCCCTATTCCCGATGGAAGCATTGCCTATACGGAAGAAGATGCTGTAAAAATTGCTGATGATATTGGATATCCTGTCGTGATGAAACCTTTAGATTCCAATCAAGGAAAAGGCGTTGTCTTAAACATCAATTCTCCTGAGGAACTGAGAAGCAATTTCAAAATCCCGATGCAGTACAGCAATCGGGTTTTGGTTGAAAAATATATTCGCGGTAGGGATTATCGGGTGCTTGTCGTTGGAAATAAAGTATCTGCAGTTGCAGAGCGGATCCCGCCTTTTGTTGTAGGAGATGGGGTTCATACGATCCAGGAACTCGTTGAAATGGAAAATAAAAATGAGCTGAGAGGAGAAGGGCATGAGAAGCCTTTAACGAAAATCAGACTGGATGATATCGCCCGCAATTATCTTAAGAAAAATCATCTTAATGTGGATTCGGTTCTGAAAGCAGGTCAGATAGCAAAATTGAGGGATAATGGGAATCTCAGCACAGGAGGACAGGCAAGAGAATGCAGCCATGAAATTCATCCGAAAAATATGCAGATCGCTGTTGATGCAGCAAAAGCCATCGGACTGGACATCGCTGGCGTTGATATCATTGCGGAAGATATATCCATCCCCCTCTGGGATTGTCAGGGTGCAGTAATAGAGGTGAATGCGGCTCCCGGTCTCCGGATGCACCTGCATCCGACGAAAGGAAAGAAAAAGAATGTTGCAGCAGATATTTTAGATTTGGTCTACCCGAAAGGGGCCCCGTATTCCATCCCCATTGTTGCGGTAACGGGAACGAATGGAAAGACAACTACGACGCGATTAATCCGGCATACGCTCGCGCGGACAGGAAAAATCGTGGGGATGACAACGAGCCACGGAATCTATATTGGAGACAGATGCATCTTAGAGGGCGATAATACAGGCCCTGTCAGCGCACGAACGGTATTAAGCTCTAAGGAAGTAGAAGTTGCTGTTCTGGAAGTTGCGCGAGGAGGAATTATCAAAAGAGGTTTGGGTTATGATTTTTCGGATATCGGGGTCATAACAAATATCAGCGATGATCATATTGGACTGGATGGAGTCGATACTATCGAAGACCTGGCTTTCGTAAAATCTCTGATTATCGAATCGGTAAAACCGGATGGATATTCGGTTCTCAATGCCGAGGATAAAATGGTAGAATTTTTTATAAAGAGGGCAAGGGGAAATATCATGCTGTTTTCTAAAAGTTCTACCAATAGAATTCTGACAAAGCATATAGAAAATGGAGGCATTGCGGCATATGTAAAGGATCATTCTATCTATATCTGCAACAAATCTAAAGAAACAAAGCTAATCGATATCAATGATATCCCAATTACATTGAATGGAGCGATCGAATGCAATATTGAAAATGCGCTTTCTGCGGCCTGTGCACTGTATGGTTTAAATGTCCCACTCGAGGAGATCCGGAATGGATTTATGTGCTTTCAATTAGATGCGAATGACAATATGGGGAGGTTTAATATTTTTGATTTAGGAAATTTTAAAGTTATGCTTGACTACGGACACAACATTGGCAGTTATGAAGCTGTCGGAAAATTCGTCCGGAAATTAGATGCTTCCAGGATTGTAGGGATTATTGGAATGCCTGGAGATAGAACGGATGAAAGCATTTTAAAAGTAGGGGCAAAATGCTCTGAAATTTTTTCAAAGGTATATATAAAGGAGGATATGGATTTAAGAGGTAGAGCTCCGGGGGAAGTTGCAAATATTCTTTACAAAGGGCTGATGGGCGCAAATTTTTGTCCGGAAAATGTAGAAATTATCCTTTCTGAAATTGAAGCGCTTAAAGCTGCAATCGCTGAAGCACAGGCCGGGGATCTGATCGTGCTGTTTTATGAAGAATTTGAACCGGCATTTCATTTGGTCAGCCGATTGCAATCTCAGATTCAGAAAAATATGCCGGAGCAGAAGGTGGAGAGTATCGATATCGATCTGCTATTTCCTGCCCAATCGCTTCCTGAAAAAATTGCCCAATCCATCCATGCACAATAGGGCTGAAAAACAGATCGTTTGAAAGCGATATGCTCCCTTTATGGCAGACAGTGAAAATAAAAAACTGTTGCCATGGAGGGAGCATATTCATGCAAGCAGTTTTATGATGCTATTTTTTGTCAGTTGGGCGTTTGCATAAACTTTTTCTTTCCGCTATGATAGATGAAGAAACTTATCCGAATTGTTCCTGAACAAGAGGAGGAAATAAAATACATTCATGGAGGAAAAGATGATGTTGAATATCGGATGCCATCTATCTGCAACAAAGGGATATCGAGCGATGGGAGAAGAAGCGCTTAAAATTGGAGCAAATGTATTTCAATTTTTTACACGCAATCCCAGAGGAGGCAAAGCGAAGGAAGTTGTTCCCGAGGATGCAAAAGCCCTGCTGCAGATTGCAGAAGAAAATGAATTTGCTGCAATGATTGCCCATGCTCCATATACGCTAAATCCTTGTTCTACCGATAAGAGGATAAGGGAATTTACGAAAATGGTGATCGCAGAAGATTTAGAAGTCATGGAGCATTTCCCCAATAATTTTTACAATTTCCATCCGGGAAATCACCTCAAGCAAGGGGTAACCGTAGGGATACAGTATATTATCGACATGCTCAATGCTGTACTAAAACCTGAGCAAACAACGACCGTATTGCTGGAAACCATGGCCGGAAAGGGGACAGAGATAGGGCGGACATTTGAGGAATTGAGGCAGATTATCGATGGGGTTATCCTTTCTGATAAAGTGGGTGTATGTTTTGATACATGCCATGTATATGATGCCGGGTATGATATCGTAAATGATTTGGACGGTGTCTTGGAAGAATTTGATCAGATCATCGGACTGGAGAGGCTATATTTGATTCATCTCAATGACAGCAAAAATACCCTTGCAAGCCGGAAAGATCGCCATGCCAAAATTGGAGAGGGCTTGATCGGAAAAGAAGCGATCATCCGGATCATCAATCATCCAAAATTGTGTCGTTTGCCATTTTGCTTAGAAACGCCAAACGATTTGGCGGGGTATGAGGAAGAAATTAAAATGTTGCGGGTAGCTTATCAGGGAAGTTATGAATAAAAAAAGAGAAAACAGAATCAAAGAGAGCGGGGAACAAGATTGAGGTATATTGGCGGGAAGAGTTTAATGCTTGATCATATCAATGAAGTCATCAAAGAGAATACAACAGGAGTTCGGGCGGTTATCGATATTTTTGCCGGAAGCGGGATCGTATCGAAAAATTTCAAGAAACAGGGATAT
>JAMNXX010000004.1 GCA_023623095.1 Bacillota bacterium
AATCTATGGAAGAAATATCGGATATGCTTTTCAAATCATCGATGATATATTGGATTTTATAGGAAATGAAAAAATACTTGGAAAACCTACAGGATGCGATTTAAAAGAGGGGCATATCACACTGCCCATATTGAAATTAATGGAAAATAAAAAATATAAAAATTGGATTCAGAAAATATTGAGCATGAAGGAAAATATATCCCGATATAATGAGGAAATTGTAAAGTATCTAAAGGAGAGCGGGGCGATTGAGCTTTCTTATCGAGAGGCGGCAATGTGTGTGGATATGGCAAAAAAATCCCTATATGGGATAAAAGATTCTCCTTATAAAAAAATTATGATGGATCTTGCTGATCATATCCTGCTACGGATGCATTAAACGATCGTTTTTTTCTTTCTCAGAATTTTACAGATGCCATAGAGAATATTTGAGTTGAAGGGAACTTGCCGGAGCAGGTAATTGCCAATGGGTTTTTCTTCTTCTGCATTTGTTTTGGGATCGGAGAGATACATCGCCAAAAGTCCATGAATGATCGTCTGATGAAAAAGAGGATGAGGCAAGACAGATACTTTATCGATAGATTGGCGTAAAAAATGCGCCAATCTTTGTTTTTTTTCCTCTTGGCTATTATAGTAAGAAACAAAATTCAGATCTCCGGCGATCCGATCTTCCTGTTCATCGATGAAATAATCCAGCAGAATATGAAATCCGCACACCCATGGGAAATAGGCATCCACCGTTTGCAGCACTTCATCCTTTGTCAGATTTTCATCTTCTGCAAGAACGCATAGCAAAAAGATTCCCAGCGTAGAACCTGCTGATGCAGAAAATTCCCAGGGAGATAATTCCGAATAACGAGAAGAATAGGGGCAGAACCAAGAGCGGATGGCATCTTCTCGCTCGGATAATGAGATATGTTTATAGCTTTGCATTTCCCCATATAATTTGGCTAAGAATAAAACTTCTTTCCGGATCTGCTCATAGGAAGGAAGGGTACGAATATAGATTTTGCAAGTATTTACAAGGGAACGAAGATAACCTCCATCGTTTTTATAAGGATAATTTGCATAATAATCCGAAAAATGAGGATTTGGATCGAGCGCATCCAAAATGGCTTGATGGAGTTGAAGGAAAGATTTTGCGTCCATTACGCCTACCCGATCGCATAGATTATCTAAATAATCGCTGATCGTCTGCAGCGCGACGATAAATTTTACAGACAGAGGGTTTTTCCGATTGGGATACAAACTATATATGGATCCTCCCTGAGCATGAAATGATTTTTTTTCGATGCTCATTGCTGCCTGCTGTGATAAAATGGAGTCAGGGATATTTTGTGCATAATGTTTCCAAAAAGACAATTCCTGATCAACAAGGGGAAAAATATATTTGATAAACCGATAAATGATTACCGCCTGAAAAAGAGCCATATTCACCATTTTATATTTCAAAGGGTTCACTCCTTTTATTTTCATGATTTGTTTTCGCTGAAAAATTGATTGAAAATAAAATGTATTTGTATTTTAAACAGATGAGCAGAAGTTCATTCATTTTTTGGAAAAGGATCCATATCTTCCAATCAATCTGAAAAAGCTATCGACGACGGGGGAGATGGAAATGTATACGCTGGAAGAGTTAAAATCTTTTGTTGTCAACTGTAGGAAATGTCCTTTATGCCGTGGGCGTACGAATGTTGTATTTGGGCAAGGAAATCCAAAGGGAGATATTTTATTTGTCGGGGAAGGGCCCGGGTATTACGAGGATCAGCAGGGACTGGCTTTTGTCGGTCCTGCCGGCCAGCTTTTGACAAAAGCGATCGAGGGCATCGGATATACTCGGGATGAAGTGTATATTGCCAATATCATAAAATGTAGGCCTCCAAATAATCGAAATCCATTAAAAGACGAAGTCAATGCATGTATTCCCTATCTTCGTTGGCAGGTAAAGATCATTCAGCCCAAAATCATCATTTGCCTTGGAGCAGTTGCAGCAACCAATATCATCGATCCGGATTTTAAAATCACGCAAGAACGGGGAAAATGGTATGAGAAAAAAGGGATATGGATCATGGCTACGTACCATCCATCTGCGGTGCTGAGGGATGCGCTTAAAAAAAGGCCTTTTTGGGAAGACTTTAAGGAGTTGAAGAAAAAACATGAAGAAATAAAGGATGAGATTCATGAAAATTGATGAATTAAAAAAAGTTTATAAGCGCTGTCAAGAAGAAAATGCTGATCCCGTCATATTTGGAGACGGCAATCCGGATGCATCCATCCTGCTTGTTGGAGAAGCACCCGGGGCGAAAGAGATTGAGCAGGGAAAACCCTTTGTAGGACAAGCAGGAAAAAATTTGGATCATTTTTTAGAAATATTAGAGTTAGAGCGAGAAGATATTTATATTACAAATGTGGTTAAATTCCGTCCTTATCGAGTGAGTGCGAAAACAGGAAAAAAAGTCAATCGGCCGCCAAATCGGCAGGAGATAGAAAAACATATACAATATTTACAGGAAGAGATCGAGATCATACAGCCGAAGATCATCGTTACCCTTGGAAATGTCCCTTTGAGAGCTTTGCTTAGGGATGATCAAGCCAAGATTGGTGATTATCATGGAAAGATCATCGATAAAGATCCATTTTTCATTTTTCCTCTTTATCATCCGGCATCGATTCTTTATAATCGTGGGTTAGAGGAAATATATTTGGAAGATTTATATCGTTTAAAGAAACATATCACAGAAATGCTGCAATAAAAAAATAATAGAAATTGAAATCAATTTCTATTATTTTTTTATTTTGTTATATGTAAATCAAAACTGTATGATTTGCGATAAAAGAATGGAAAAATATCATTTTATTTTACCATATTTTGTCACACCTGATTTTTGCTATTTTTTGATTAAACTCTAAAAGAAGAAATGGCTTTAGCCAATCTGTCAGAACTACTTTTTGTTTCATTGGCACCTTTCATTACATGATGTGATTTTTCAGTTATAGCAGCTATTTTTTCAACGATATTCCCTACCCCAGTAGCGCCTTCATTGGTTGCAGCAGTTACTTCACCGATTGCTTGTGCCATATTCTGTATAGAATTCAACAGTTCCTCTGCTGTAGTGCTAAAATCTGTTATTAAATCACCAATATTATTAATATCATCTGTATATTGTTTTGTCGTTTCCAACATGATGCCATAATCTTTATCTACATCATTGGCCATAAAGTTTAAAAGGTCGTTGGAGTTTTTTGCTAAATTATCAACAGAAGATACGACTACTTGCGTGATGTTTTGTATTTCTGTTGCTGTGTTTTTTGAGTCTTCTGCCAGCTTTCTGATTTCATCGGCTACGACGGCAAATCCTCTTCCGGCTTCTCCAGCTCTTGCAGCCTCAATAGCCGCATTAAGGGCAAGCAAGTTTGTCTGGGAAGTGATTTGAAGTATGCTTTCTGTTAGAGAATTGATTTTTTCTACGGCTTTTGATTCAGCCAGAGCATCTTCTAACTTATTTTTTACCTCGTTAAATGTATGGAGTGCATTTTGTTGAGTTGTCAAGAAATTTGTTCTCATTTGTTCCGCACGCGTGCTGATATCCTTTGCAGCAAGAGCTCCTTCCTGGGCTTTGGAAGCCATATTTTCGACAGCTTTTTTTATCTCTTCAGAGGAGGCGTTCATTTCTTCTGCAGAAGCAGATGTTTCTTCCATACCTACGGATAACTCCTCCGTTGTGGCGGAGATATCCTCAATATTGGCGTTGAGCTCTCCCATATATATTTCTGCTTCTTCAACAGAATTGTTCATTTTGGCGGATTCGGTTTTTACATTTTCTATGATATCTCGCATACTGTTCTGCATGATGTTTAAGGATCGGATGAGCAGCCCTGTCTCATCATTTGATTTGGCCAATTTTTCATCAACAGTCGGTGTCAAATCACCGGTAGAAAGGACTTCTAGATGCTTTGCTGCAGCTTTGACTGGCTTGCTGATCGATGAGGCGATCCAATAGCCGATAAAAAGTGCAAGCAAGAGAAAGGATATGGTGACTATTGCTATATTTCTTTTTAGTATAGTCAGGCCTTCCAATACTTCTGCTTTGGGTGCAGCGACTGCAAGGGACCACGAAGTTCCTTCTATTGGTGCGTAGCCCAAATATTTTACTTCCCCTTTATATTGGTATTCTCCTGCACCGGTTTCTCTTGCTACCATTGGTATATGAAGATCTGCAAAAGATTGTAAAGCAGGATCATCTTTCAGATCATTAAAAATATTATTTTGTTTGAATACCAGTTCCCTGTTATCATGAGCAATATTACAATAATTTTCATCGATTGCAAATGCGGCACCGGACTTGCCAAACTTGATCGTTTTAGTGATATCGCTCAATGTATATCCATCTGCAACTGCGATTAAAGCACCTATTATATTGGAATCTTTCTTAACCGGTATAGCAAGGAATGTTTCAAGGGTTTTACCATCTTCATTGACCATAGGTGAGGTTATGATTCTATTGCCTTCGATTGCTTTTTTAAAGTAATAGGTATCACTGATATTGGCAGTAGTACCGTCATTAAAAATCGCATTTCCATCGATATCTGAAAACCCCATTCTAAAGTACCCTACATTGGCAGTTTCTTTATCCAACATCAGTTTTAGCTTTTCCCATGAAGCATCATCACCGGTAAATTCATTATTTTCTGCGATGGTCTCCATAACATTAAAGCGGCCATTGATTCGATATGCTACAGAATCTGCTGCTTGTGTAGCCAATTGTGGCAGGGTTTCGTTTACTTTTTCGATCAGCGCTTTCGATGAAAAATGATAAGATGTAAATCCAAAACCACCGCATACGATTAATAGAAGCAAAAACAGGATTATCATAATTTTTGTTTTTAAACTTTTCAAAATAATTCCCCCATTCATAAAAGTGATAAATAAAATATATAAAAAAGTGACAAAATATGATAAATTCATACATTTCCATTTTATCATTATTTTTCCCATAATGGAATATCATGGTTAAATTTACATTTGATGACGCAAATAGAATCCTGATTTTAATGAAAAAATTTTCAGAAAAACTATTGACAGTTTTATAAAAGCATGATAGGATACATTTCAACATTAAAATTTCAGTAAGTAGAAAGCGATGAAGGAGCAAAACATTTTACGAGGCAGTCTCAGAGAGTCGGTGGATGCTGCGAACCGATACTGCAGTAAAATGGAACTCTCTCCTAAGCGGTTTCTCTGAAAGGAAAAGTAGGAGATAAACGGTAAGCCCCGTTATAGGCTAGGGTTTGATGGAACCTGGAAAGAGCGGCTCTTGCTATTTGTAGAGCAATTAGGGTGGTACCGCGGGAAAATAGACCTCGCCCCTGAATATAGATATTCATGGGCGGGGTTTTTTTATTGTTTAGGAAATCGATCTGTCAATCGGTTTGGCAGATTTAACATGAATCTGATTGTGCTAAATATTTAAACGATTAATCATAGAGAAGGAAAGGAGTTTTAGGAAGAATGAGCAGGCAAATCAAAATCTTTGACACCACATTGAGAGACGGCGAGCAATCACCGGGGTGCAGTATGAACCTCAGGGAAAAAATACAAATGGCAAAACAACTAGAAAATTTAAATGTTGACGTGATTGAGGCAGGATTTGCAGCTGCATCTCCGGGGGATTTTCAATCGGTAAGGGAAATCGCAAAGATTATTAAAAAGTCTACAGTTGCAAGCTTGGCACGGACACGAGAGGATGATATTGACAAGGCTTGGGAAGCAGTCAAATATGCAGCAAAACCAAGGATTCATACTTTTATTGCTACATCGGATATTCATATGAAATATAAATTAAAAATGAAGCCTGAAGAAGTATTGAAGCAGGCTGTAGAAATGGTTCGATATGCAAAATCCTATTGCGATGATATTGAATTTTCAGCAGAGGATGCCACGAGGAGCGATCCGGATTTTCTCGTTGAAATATTCGAGAAAGTGATCGATGCAGGGGCAACGGTGATCAATGTGCCGGATACGGTTGGATATACGACACCGGATGAATTTTATAATCTCATCCAGACGATTCAAAAGAGAGTGAAAAATATTCATCGGGCGGAAATTTCCGTTCATTGTCATAATGATTTGGGGTTAGCTGTGGCAAATACATTAGCAGCAGCCCGTGCAGGAGCAACCCAATTGGAATGTACGATCAATGGAATCGGAGAACGGGCTGGAAATGCAGCTTTAGAAGAGATCGTCATGGCACTCCGGACCAGAAAAGATTTTTTCGATCTGCAGTGTGATATCGAGACGACGCAAATTATGCGCGCAAGCAGATTGTTGTCGCAGATTACAGGAGTTCAAGTACAGCCGAATAAAGCGATTGTCGGTGCCAATGCATTCGCCCATGAATCGGGAATCCATCAACATGGTGTTCTCAATGAAAGGAGCACCTACGAGATTATGACTCCTGAGTCTGTAGGGCTTTCGCAAAATAAGATGGTTCTCGGAAAACATTCGGGACGCCATGCTTTTGAGGAAAGAGTGAAAATGCTTGGATATCAATTGTCTAAAGAAGAATTGAACAAAGCATTCCAAGAATTTAAGCAGCTGGCAGATAAAAAGAAAAATGTATACAATCGGGATATTGAAGCGATCGTATCGAAGGGCTCGATAGAAGTCCCGAAAGTTTATGAGCTGAAACGATTTATTATCAATACCGGCAATACCATTACATCGACTGCGACGATCATTTTGAAGGTGCAGGATCAAGAGATTGAAGAAGTGTCAGCAGGAGAAGGACCCATCGATGCAGCCTTTAAAGCCATCGAAAAAATTGTAGCATTGGATACCAGTCTGGAGGATTATGCACTGCATTCTGTTACGGAAGGAAAAGACGCCCAGGGGGATGCTATCGTTAAATTGAAAAAAGATGAAAAAATATATGTTGGAAGGGGATTGAGCACCGACATCGTAGAATCTAGTATCCATGCTTATTTAGATGCGGTGAATAAAATTTTGTTTGAAGCAGAAGAATAAATTTTGAAAAAACTTTCATTTGATCTTTAAAAAATTTTTCTTTTTATATAAAATGTATTTGGAAAAATGATTGACAGTTTTATAAAAGCATGATAAAATACGTTTCAATATTAAAATTTTAATTTAAAATGCGATGAAAGAGACATGCATTTTTCAGAAGCAGCTTCAGAGAGTCGGTGTTTGGTGCGAACCGACGCTGTGGAAAAATGTGTATCACTCTTGAGCAGTCTCTCTGAAATGGAAGTAAGAGAGTAACGGTAAGCCCCGTTACAGGCTAGGGTTTGATGGAACCTGGAAAGAGTGGCTCCTGCTGTTTGCAGAGCAATTAGGGTGGTACCGCGGGAAAGCAGACCTCGCCCCTGAATTGGAATATTCATGGGCGGGGTTTTTTTATTGATTTTTTAAATAAAATTTCAAAGTAATTCCTATAGGAGGAGAGAAAGAATGGTTCATGAGGTCGTGATCTTTGATTCTACACTTCGAGACGGAGCCCAGACGAGAGGCGTTTCTTTTTCGGTAGATGATAAGATCAAAATTGTGAAAGCTCTGGATGTACTGGGAATTCAATATATTGAAGCAGGAAATCCCGGATCAAACATAAAAGATATAGAGTTTTTCAAAAGAGCGAAGAAACTTGAGTTAAAACATGCAAAGTTGACAGCTTTTGGGAGCACGAGAAGAAAAGATATTACCGTAGAAGAAGATAAGAATGTACAAAGTTTATTATCTGCAAACACATCAGCCGTTGCAATTTTTGGGAAGTCTTGGGATTTTCATGTGACGGATATCATCAGAACTACATTGGAAGAAAATCTAAATATGATTCGAGATACCATCCGCTTTTTCAAAGAAAAACAAAAAGAAGTGATTTTTGATGCAGAGCACTTTTTTGATGGATATAAAGCCAATCCCCTTTATGCAATGGAGACCCTCCGAGTTGCTGCAGAGGCAGGCGCGGATTGTTTGGTTTTATGTGATACGAACGGAGGATCCTTTCCGGATGAAGTATATGAGGTGACGAAGAAGGTGGTTGAAACCTTTTCGACGGATGTGGGAATTCACTGCCACAATGACTGCGGTATGGCGGTTGCCAATACGATGATGGCAGTGAAAGCAGGTGCTGTGCATGTTCAAGGAACCTATATCGGATTAGGGGAAAGGTGCGGCAATGCGAATCTATCGACATTAATTCCAAATCTGCAGATTAAAAAGAATATTCGGTGCATCCCGGAAGAACAGCTATCTCAACTGACTGCTACTGCTCGATACATCGCAGAGGTGACCAATATTTCTTTAGATGCAGCATCTCCTTATGTAGGAAATAACGCATTTGCACATAAGGGGGGGATGCATGTCGATGGTGTCAATAAAGCCAGCCGTTCTTTTGAGCATATTCCTCCTCATTTGGTAGGAAACAGCAGGAAGATTTTGATGTCGGAAGTTTCAGGGAAGAATACGCTTTTATCAAAGATCCAAAAAATAGAACCCAAATTGACAAAAGAATCTCCGCAAACGCAGGAAATTTTAGATAAATTAAAATTACTGGAGCACAAAGGATATCAATTTGAAGGAGCAGAAAGTTCTTTTGAACTGCTCATTCGAAAACATCTCGGAAAGTATCAGCCATTCTTTGAGCTGAATTATTATAAGGTTATTGAGGAAGGACCGACCGTTAACGGAGAATATAGTTCTTCTGCGTTAATCAAGGTAAGGGTCAATGACAAGGAAGAAATGACTGCCACAGAAGGAAAAGGACCGGTACATGCGCTGGATTTGGCGCTCCGAAAAGCCTTGGAAGTATTTTATCCTATCCTTAAAACGGTATATTTAACTGATTATAAGGTAAGAGTGCTTGATGCAAAAAGTACGACGGCAGCAAAGGTAAGGGTTTTGATCGAGTCTACAGATGGAAAAGAATCTTGGACGACGGTGGGCGTATCCACGAATATTATTGAAGCCAGTGCGATTGCGCTTGTAGACTCTATTGAATACAAATTGATAAAAGAGCTGGAAAAAAACGAAAAAGGAGGAGCTTATCATGGGAATGACAATGACACAAAAAATACTAGCGGCGCATGCCGGGTTGGATAAAGTAAAAGCAGGACAATTTATTGAAGCAAATTTGGATATGGTATTGGGAAATGACGTTACAACACCTGTTGCAATCAAAGAGTTTCAGAAAATGGGTGCCAAAAAAGTATTCGATAAGAAAAAGATCGCGATCGTTCCTGATCATTTTACGCCGAATAAAGATATTAAGGCAGCAGAACAGTGTAAAGCCATCCGCGAATTTGCTCAGGAGATGGAAATCGAAAATTATTTTGAAATTGGGGAGATGGGAATTGAGCATGCACTGCTTCCTGAAAAAGGTTTGGTTGTAGCCGGGGATGTTGTCATCGGCGCAGACTCCCATACTTGCACCTACGGCGCTTTGGGCGCATTTTCAACAGGAATCGGAAGCACGGATATGGCTGCAGGGATGGCTACAGGGAAATGCTGGTTTAAAGTGCCGAGTGCGATTCAATTTTCACTGAAAGGGAAATTAAATAAATGGGTTAGCGGAAAAGATGTCATCCTGCACATTATCGGGATGATCGGCGTAGATGGCGCTTTATATCAATCGATGGAGTTTGTGGGAGAAGGCATCAAAAATTTATCCATGGATGATCGTTTCTCAATCGCCAATATGGCCATCGAAGCCGGAGGGAAAAATGGGATCTTTTTGGTAGATGAAAAGACGATCGAATATATCAAAGCCCATTCTACAAAACCTTATACGGTCTATGAGCCGGATGAAGATGCGGAATATGAAAAAAGATATGAAATTGATTTAAGCGAGATTCGACCTACCGTTGCTTTCCCTCATCTTCCTGAAAATACCCGCACCATTGATGAAGTAGGAGATATCAAAATCGATCAGGTCGTCATTGGATCTTGTACCAATGGGCGTATCGAGGATTTGAGGACAGCGGCAGCGATCCTAAAAGATAAGAAAGTAGCAAAAGGCGTACGCACGATTATTTTCCCTGCAACACAAAAAATTTATCTTCAAGCCCTTCAGGAAGGCCTTATCGAAACATTTATTAAAGCGGGAGCTGCTGTGAGCACACCTACCTGCGGACCTTGTCTGGGTGGACATATGGGGATTTTAGCAAAAGGAGAAAGAGCGGTTGCTACAACAAACCGGAATTTCGTCGGCAGGATGGGGCATCCGGAATCAGAAGTATATTTGGCAAGTCCGGCAGTTGCAGCGGCTTCTGCAGTGACTGGGAAAA
>JAMNXX010000185.1 GCA_023623095.1 Bacillota bacterium
CATTGTTTTTCCCCCTTGGACGTGCTTTTCCTTAAAGTATATGAGATCTCGGGGGAGGATAGAACAGGAAAGCCAGCCTGACGGCTGGCTTTGAAAAAATCCACAAAAAATCTTTTACTATATACCGCTATATGTGAATCCGTCAACATCTTTAAGGCCGAATTTGTTCCAGGGGAAAGAGTTAACCGCTTTGGTGAATACATCTACAATATTGTCCCCTTCCACATCTTCAGGCAAGAGTTTTTTCAGAGGAGGTATATGACCTTCAGAATCTAATAAATTCAATCTATATGGTGGTTTTATTTTTAACTGGAATGGTTTTATTTCTTTAGCCCTTCTAATGGCTTTGCACACTCCATCGTAGATCATCTGCTGAGCAGTGGAAGGTATTTTCGATTTTGCAAAGTACGGCCCTAAGGCTTTTTTGACTGTTGCCACTTCGATCTCGGGAATTTTCTCTTGCAATTCTTCTGTTACGTATTGATCTCCGCTGACAAAAATAGTTTTAACACCGTAATACCCCGCCAAAGCTGCTGCCATGGAGCCTTCGCTCAAATATACCTCACCATCGTTCAGAACCCATTTTGAATGAGGGAGATTTGCCCCCTCGGTACCGCCCATGGCATGCATCCCTACAAGCAACATGACATCAAAACCGGCATCTATCTCTGGCAGCCAAAACGGTTGTGTGCCAGCTCTTCCATGGAGGAGCTCGCAGCGGGGATCGAGTTCTTCAAAAAGTATATTATAAGCGCTGCCGTGACTGTCGTTGACTAAGACTTCGGTAGCTCCAGAGTCAAAGGCAGCTTTTACTGCGGCATTGACTTCGCTGGTTAAGAGTTTTCGCATTCGCTGCAGATGGTAATAATTACTGATAGAATCGTCATCCCTATTTTCGAAAAATGTAACTCCAGCCACACCTTCGATATCAGTTTGAATGTATACCTTCATGGAGTATCACCCGCTGTCTAAAAGAATTTTATTAAACCCCCATTAATGAACGAGATCAAATAAAGGTAAAAGCGTTTTCGCGATTATTTTACTACCTGTGTCGTTCCAGTGACTGACCCCGTTAGTAAACGTTAATCCAGCTTTTCCACTGCCCACTGTTGCAGATTTCAAATCTCCAAATATAGCCACGGCAGCATCGCGCCAGCGCTTTGCCACATTGATAATAACTACATCTGGGTGATTGTCCAGCAACCAATTGTAGGCCTCATTGAATTTATCAAGGGCAGACATCATTTTACCGTCATGTTGTTCTAGAATCTTCAACGAGCCATCGTCATTTATGCCGCCAAAATTTCAGCTAATAGAACTTGTGAATAGTACAAATTCAGGATTAAGGGCAAAACAGGAAGCATATTAATCTTTGAGGAGAAATAACATTTCTACACACGTAAAATATGGGTTTGTGCAGTGGGATCATCGAAGAAATAGTCCATTTATATATTTATATAGACATGGAAATAAAGATAATTATCTAATTTCAAACCGTGTGCTGAAAAACTTCTGTAGGCAACGAGCTCTCTATCATAGTCGTAGGGATTGTTTGGGTTAGTTTTTCTGTACCCGAACTTTATTGAAGTCCCCTGCTGCAGCTTGTAATCAAATGCACAATTAAATGATTGAAGAAATGTTACGCCCTGCTTGACCTCATATCCAAAATTTAAGGCTGCACCTGGCAAATATTTTCCAATTAATCTCAGATTACAATCAACGGCGTTGACTTGTGTTTGATTCAACAACCACCAGCTATATCTAGTTTCTAATGTGAGGACGTTGAACCTTAGAGGTTTTATAATGCTAATATTCAATAAGTGATCCTGATTAGAACGTGCAAAATCAAACTTTTGAACTGGAGAATTTTGATTTTGCAATGCAAATCCAACAGATACGGTGTTTTGAGAAAACCTTTTACTCATTTGAGCGGTAATGGTCTCCAATATTTCTGATGATGCATTATCCATAGTACGGGTGTAGCTAATTTCATCAACATTTACAGGAAGCCTAACTGTAGACCACCGGACCTGTATCCCACGCTGGCCCCAAAAATTACGTGCTAAAAATTTCTGTGAGCTTAACAGGTTTGTAAGAGTTCTCGTTCCATAGAAAAACTA
>JAMNXX010000267.1 GCA_023623095.1 Bacillota bacterium
CTTTGACAGGGCAAAAGAGGTCGCTGCTAAACTAAATAACCCAGAATTATTTACTCCAGAAAAGATCAACGCTAGAAATCGTGATGAAATTGCTGCTCTGGCTAAAAAATATGATGTTGACTTTATCATGAATGCTTGTGATCCTTCTTTCAATGAAGTCATCTTTGATACTGCTTATGATATAGGCTGTAACTACATGGATATGGCCATGACATTATCGAAACCACATCCGGAAGATCCTTACAATAAAGCTTATATTAAACTGGGAGATTATCAATTTGAGCGTGCAAAACAATGGGAAGAAAAAGGCATATTGGCTTTCTTAGGAATGGGTGTTGAGCCAGGCATGGCAGACGTATTTGCCAGATATGCAGAAAAACACTTGTTTGATGAAATTGAAGAGATCGGTGTTCGAGATGCAAACAATCTCGCTGTAGAAGGCGTAGACATCGCATTCGGATTTTCTATCTGGACAACCATCGAAGAATGCCTGAATCCTCCTGTTGTTTGGGAAAAAGACAAAGGCTGGTATACAACTGAGCCCTTCTCCGATCCGGAAATATTCTATTTCCCTGAAGGAATCGGAAATGTGGAAGTTGTCAATGTTGAACACGAAGAAGTTATGTTAATCCCTCGCTATGTCGACAAAGGAAACAAAAAAGTAACATTTAAATACGGCTTGGGAGATACCTTCATTCAATTCTTGAGAAATTTGCAAGCTGTTAACTTAGACAGAAAAGATATCAAGATAAAAGTAGGAGAAAACTGTGAAATCGCTCCAAGAGATTTCGTAGAAAAATGCGCACCCAGCCCAGTTGAAATCGGTCGAAAAATGGTTGGAAAAACTTGCGCCGGTACTTGGGTAAAAGGTAAAAAAGATGGGCTAGAGCGTGAAGTTTATTTATATCAAGTAGCCGATAACCAAGAATGCTTAAAGCGATTAGATTGTCAATCTGTTGTGGCACAAACTGCTTTCAACCCTGCAATTGCATTAGAACTTCTAGCAAAAGGAATTTGGAAAGGCGTTGGCGTTCACGGACCTGAATTCTTCGATCCGGATCCATTTATTGAACTGATGGATGCTTATGAATTCCCAGGCGGAATGATGGAAATGGAATCCGAATATCTCAGAAACATCGAAGCCAACCAATTGAAAGCACCTATTTCATTGGCTGCTGCAGCAAAACAAAAATAAACCATTCATTTATGTTTCTATCACCCGTTGAAGCTTTTACATGTATTCTTCACATCATTGATTTCTAGGCTATGGCAGGGCCAATCCTGCCATAGCCTAAATAATAAATACAATGATAATGCTTAAATCCTTATCATTGTAAATAAAAATTGGAGGCGAAAGTGTGAAAGTATTGTTAATCGGAGTCGGCGGCGTTGGAGAAGCGATCGCAAAAATAGCAAAACGCCGTGATCCAAAGGGTGAATGGTTACAACAATTGGTTTTATCTGACTACGACTTTGAAAGAGCACGAAAAATAGCTGCTTTGTTGGAAGATCCGAAACGATTTCCTGCTGAAAAAATCAATGCAAGAAATAAAGATGAAATCATTGCCATAGCTCAAAAATATAATGTAGACTTGATCATGAATGCTTGTGACCCTTCTTTTAATGAAACGATTTTCGATGCAGCTTATGAATGCAACTGCAATTACATGGATATGGCAATGACACTATCGGTTCCCCATCCGGAAGATCCCTACAATAAAACATATATCAAAATGGGTGACTATCAATTTGAACGTTTTGATGCATGGGAGAAAAAAGGACTGCTGGCTCTCCTAGGCATGGGAATCGACCCAGGTGTATCCAACGTATTTGCACGTTATGCAGAAAAACATCTGTTTGACGAAATCGATGAAATTCATGTGCGTGATGGCGGAAATCTTCATGCAGAAGGATATGATATCACATTTGGCTTTTCTATTTGGACCACCATTGATGAATGTTTAAACCCTCCTTTCGTCTGGGAAAGAGACAAAGGTTGGTATACCACAGAACCTTTCTCTGAACCCGAAATCTTTACCTTCCCCGCAGGAATTGGAGATGTAGAAGTTGTGAACGTAGAGCACGAAGAATTGCTCATGATCCCCAGATACAT
>JAMNXX010000178.1 GCA_023623095.1 Bacillota bacterium
AATGGATCTTATCCAATCGTTTCAATATTGTACCACAAGAACATGAGTCCGGAAGAAATCTTCCCCAATCTCCAGTCCGATAGCGAATGAGCGGCATCCCTTTCCTCGTCAATGTCGTAAAGACAATTTCTCCGTATTGACCGTCTTCTAAAACTTCTCCTGTATCCGGGTTAATCACCTCAAAATAAAGATCCGCCTCGCGCAAATGATAACCTTGAAATGCTTCGCAGGAAACGCCTCCTCCCAGTCCCATTTCCGTCATCCCATAATGTTCAAATACTTTGCAATTCCATTTCTCTTTCAATTCATTGATGATTGCATCCGGAACATAGTCCGCACTTAATAAAACGCTTTTTATTTTGACTGTCGAATTTTTCTCAATTGGAATACCATATTTTGCAACAGCAAATACTTGCTGTGGAATTCCTACAATTATATCGATGGATTCTTTCTCTAAAACATCCCAAACCTTTTTGGGATCCTTTACTGCCCCATAAATGATTCCATAGGCTCCGAATCGTTCGACTCCCTTTTTTAATAAATCCCCCACGCTCCCTGGACGCTCTCCAGGCATTAGAATCAAAATTCTATCTCCGCTTTGAGCCAAAGATGTCATGCCATGATGAAAAAAATCAATGGTTCGTTCCTGATCTTCTTCCGTAAAGTAGATCCGCTTTTTCTCTCCTGTCGTTCCGGAAGTTTGGAGTGTAACGATACGGTGAATCAAATCTTGAGGCACGCATAAAAACTGCCATCCTTTCTCCCGAACATCCGCCGAATCGGTAAAAGGAAGCATTCTCATTTCCTTTAGGCTTCTGATATCCTCTGGCTCGATATCTGTGAGAATATTTCGATAAAATTTGCTCCTTTGTTTCGCCCAAGCAATCGTTTCCTTCAATTTCTGCAATTGATACGATTCTATCTTTTCTCTTGTCAGCGGTTCAAACCGATCCTCTGAAACCTTCGCCTGAATCCATGCTTCTAAAGGTGTCTTTTTTATCAAGCTCATCGCCCCCTATAGAGGGGATTCCCTTGCAGATCTGTTAAATTATATGAACAAAAAGGGATCACTCTCTTATCAAAATTCATCACATGAATTTTGCATCTTCTCAAACGCTCTAAATCGAGATTCCATATATCCTGAAATGCCATTCCGCTAATGCTAAATCCATAATCACGCACGCGCTCGATGTACATATCCAGATCGCTTAAGGGATAGCTGGTGCTGCAGCATGCTTTTTTTTCTGCCCTCGTCCATTTTTTTGCCACAAAATCTCTCGCTTTGATAATAACATCTTCTTTGCTTCCGTGGCATTTACAGCTCCCGGCTGTTCCTCCAATCGAAACGATTCCTCTATCTTCCATATAAACAAAGCTGCCATGAAAGGAACAAAGAGGATTACCTGTCATCTGCGGCTGAAATGATTCGATCGAAATTTTTCCTCCTGTTTGCTTCTCAATTTCAGCCATCACCTCCGGTAGCGTAATGCGATCGGAATCTTCAGGAGCATCAGGATACCTTCCAAAATAGCTCACCGGCTGAAAATGGACACCTCGAACAGTAGGTAGCCTTTCAACAGCAAAACGGATTATCTCTCCGATATTTTCTATATTTACCCCAGGAACCAAAGTAGGAACCAATACAACACCCAATTCATTTTTTTCGCAGTTCTCTATCGCTTTTTCTTTCTGAGCCAGCAATCTTTGACCCCTTAAAGATTCATAGATCTCATCTGTAGTCCCGTCAAACTGCAAAAATACAGCGGACAATCCAGCTCTTTTTAATCGTTCTACATAATGCACATCCTCTGCTAACCGTTTCCCATTTGTATTTAACTGTATATAGGGAAAACCCATTGATTTTCCAAGCCGGATAATTTCACTCAAGTCATCCCGAACCGTAGGCTCTCCTCCCGATAACTGTATATTAAAAGGCCGATCTTCTCCTATATCCAATAGCATCTGATACCACTGCCGAATTTCTTCTATGCCTGGCTCCTTGCTTTTTTCCTTTTCAGCGCTTGCAAAACAGTAAAAGCAGTGCTGATTGCATCTTTGGGTTACTTCCAGCAAAACACAGCATGCCTGCTGCTCATGGGAAGAACATACCCCGCAGTCAAAAGGACAACCGTGAACAGATTCCGTTATGGTTTTTTGGGGCAGAACTTTTTCAGTTTCTCTTATCCAATCTTCATAATAGGGCTTTCCTCTCCATATTATTGTATCAAATTTACCATGTTCAGGACAATTTTTTATTAAATATATGTTTTCTCCTCTTTTCACCCGGCTTGCAGGAATTTTTCTTAGACAAACGGGACAAAGGCTTTCTGTTTCATATATAATTTTTTCGCCGTCGCTTACCATGATGCATCTCCTTCTATTGAGCAATGATTCTCTTCCAACAGCTCAAGCGCTTTTTTATATGTTTCGATTACGATATTCGGGCATTTTTCTATTTTCGCCATCGGATCGTTTTCCAAGATCTGTTCACAATTTACAGTTCCATAAGCTTCCTGAAACCATTCTGTTAGCTCTGGAATCATAATTTCTGCTGCCCTTTCCGAATCCCACATGGATAAAAAACAAGCTGCACCGCTTAGCGCACCGCAAAGAAGACCTGAATATAGCCCGTTACACAATCCGGAGATCGCTTGAATAAGGGTCGGATTGTCCTCTCCTTTTGCTTCCAGTCCCATAGCGATTATCATTTGACTACAGCAATATCCAGATAATTTAAACTGCCATAATCGTTCAATATCCAGTTCCAAATTGGTCTCCCCTTTCCTATAAAATAAAACCTTTACAAATCTTTTTTCGCATTTGCTTTTTCAATTAGCTTTTCTGGGCAATCAGCAAAAAATATCCTAATTTCATTTTTGAAGTCATTTTTTGGATTTGTCTGCCTTTTTCCTCATCTTGGCGGTAAATTTCTTTCCAAAATGCTTTCATGGAACCACAATAAAAAATGATCTGGGCAATAAAAGAATGGTATAAATCCGTATGATCCTGCCACAAGCGTACCTGAAAGCCCGTATCCGCCAGTTTTCGCTTTAAATCTTCTTCATAAAATGCCCCATTGATGCAGCAGTCTACTGGAATCTGCTGAGAACTTGATTTTTCTCTATGCGCCTTCCAGTATAAATCTGTAATGATCAGCATTCCCTCTCGTTTCAAGACTCTATAAAATTCTTTCAAAACCTGATCGGTATCCTTCATGAGCGATAAGCTACACTCTGTGATGATCGCATCAAGATCCTGGTCAGGATAGGGGATATTCTCTCCATACCCCTTGAAAAGATTCAGTGCAGGATTCCGCTTCAGCCCGCTTGCCAGGAGGACATCCGAAGGGTCCATCCCGACGGCATCCAGCTGATATTTCTCGCAGAGATACTCGACAGTAATCCCGCTTCCGCATCCCACATCTAATATTTTGCTTCCGGCAGGAAAACTGCAAAACTTGATGGCTTTATCTGTTAATTCGAGACCCCCCGGTCTTATTGCACCCCCTGTAAATGATTGAAAAACATCTTCCTCATAAACTCGACATCTTTCTGTTCCCAAAAGTTCATCGTCTCCTTTACATTTTATGATTCCATCACATCCTCGATAATTTCCAAACGATGGCTATAAGCATTATGGATCAGATAAGCATTCTCCTTGATAGAATAAATCACCCAATACGTTATGATTTTAGGCTTATAATGGGCGATAAAACAATCTTTTTCCGGATCGTATATTTTAAAACCTGTTTTTTCAGCATATGCAATTACCTTTTGAATATCTTCTAATAAAATCAATCTTTCTTCCAGTATTTTTTTTAATTCATCAGAAACGATTAACGGAATGTCCTCAAAATTTTCTTTTTCTCTTTCCATCTCTTCCCTCCCGAAAATCTTTCATAGACTTTGTTTTAATTTTCATGCTGCAATATTAAAGATATAGCCCTGATGCAAGATTATATAAACGTCGTATCTGAATACAAGATTTCAACCGGAGAATTTAAAAAAGTTAGGATATGGTTGCTTTTTCCTGTAATGTAAAGAATACACATATCCTAACTATAATTTTTGCAAAGCATAGCATATTGCATATCGACAGCCTACTTGTCTTCGAAAGTAGCTTCCACCTCTTTCATTTTGGCAACCAGCTCCTCCGAGAGATAGACCTGCCCACATTCCGGACACCGTAAAACCTTGTGGCGAAAATTATGATCCAGATAACTGAAGTGGACATTGGCCAACGTCAAATTCACTTTGCACTTATCACATATCAGTGTCAACTTTTTTTCCATCCCAAACAGCCTCCAACTCTATTTTCATTCTGTGAGAGTATGCATTGACAAGTTCGAAACTTTCTCCATTTTTTCTGTATTCAACCCAATAAGTCATACGTCCAACCTGGCGATATCCGCTGAATGTTCCTCTTTCTTCCAGTATGACCTTTCTTCCCGTTCTTTCGCAGAACTCAATCACGTCGGCAACTTCTTCTTCTAGTATCCACTCCCTGTTCAGCTTGGCTTTCAGCTCCGGATCAATTTTAAGATCAATTTTAATTTGAGGTTCTCTCTTCGCCATTTCTTCTCCCCAAATATTCTTTAGAAGCTGTTCCTTCAGTGCGATTCGGTTTTCACGGCGCTCCGTCACTGTGGGAAGAGACGCATGTCCATCTACGCATCCATCTCCGAAAATCACATCCAGAATATGAATCGTTTTCTTTCCTGCACCTAAAAAAGCATCACGGCAGTTTATGCAGTAAGTGATATAAGGATTCTCGCTTTCAGTAATCCTTCTATCGATAATGAAATCAGCATATTTAGGGTTTGCTACAGAAACATGCCCTCCATAGCTGCAGCACGCAGAATGGTTTTCTTGCACAGGAAGAGGCTCGAGCTGAAAGTTTGCGCTTTCAGCAAGATTGCGAATGGATTTGCGGAGATCATCTTTTCCGGCACTGGCACAGGGATCGAAGATTGACCAAGTTTCGCGGTCGCCTTTCATGGCAGGTACGATTCCGTTTTTTTCCATAAATTCATAAAGGGAGATAATTTCTATATCAGGAAGAAATTCAGAAATATTATCCATACAACTTGGACAAGCAACAACCAATTTCGGTTTACCCAATTCTTCCCAATCCGTATGAAACTTTGATATTGCCTCAGCATGTTTTTCCTCATCTCCAGCCCATTTTACCGGAGTCCCACAGCATTTGAGAAAGAGGCCCATCGTAGGTTCCTTGCTTAAAAGCCACGAATAGGTGTCCGCTACATAACGAGGTTCTGAAGCGCCTAGCTGACAGCCCGGGAAAAAGGCAAATTTGGATTTTTTCACCCCCGGAGGCGTTTTTACTAAGGCAGCCTCGCCGTCTGCAAAGTCCATATCTCGCAACCAGAAATCATGAAAAGCCCACGGCATTCGGTTTAATTTATGCAGTTCCTTCCGAGCTTGTAAAAACATGCTGTCCAGATCGATTTGAGCAGGACACACCTCTTTACAAAGACCGCAATGGGTACAGATGTTAATCAATCTCTTGGCCGGCTGCGGCTTTAGCTCCACTTTCCCCTCATGCATTGTCGCTTGTACCTCATCCTTAATCCGGAGAGGCCACTTTTGGGTATAGGCCACCAAGTCACAATATATTTTGCACGAATCGCATTGGCAGCGTAGACATCGATTTGCTTCCTCGGCGATATTTTCCGGTTTTACTTTTCCTGCTTCATCTAAAGGCAACCCTGTTCGATATTCGAGCTTGCAAGGGTCCACTTGAACATTTGTAGTTCTTCGATCATCAGGAGCACTTAGATTTCCGGTTTTTAAATAAATTTCTATGGCAGCAGCTATATTAATACCATCAGCAAGGGCTTCGATCGTATCTTTCCCTGTCAAGGAACCCCCAGCAAAATAAGCGACATTATCTTTTATAAAATATGGAGCATCGCTATCTAAAAGTCCAAAATCATTGCCTCCTGCACCTGTTGCCACATAGATAGCTTCATAGCCTCGTTCAGCCAACTCTTCCAAGCTTGAGATCTTTGTATGAAAATGTATGGGGATTTGTTCCTGCTTGAGTTGTAATTCAAATTCCTCCAGGAAAATTTCAGGGGTGAGTCCCCCTACAGCAGGACTTCTATCGGCAATTTCCCAAAGATGACCTCCCATTCTGCCGGATGCTTCGAAAACCTCCACATCATATTTTTTGGATGCCAATCGAAATGCACAGCCCAAACCGCTAATCCCGGCTCCGATAATAGCAATTTTCCGGTTTTTTCTAGGAACATTATAGTAAATGGGGTCTTTATTTTTTGCTTGCTCGATAATCGCCCGCTCCAGTCCGCGAAGCTCAATGGCATTGCCGCCATAAGCTTCTTCTGCTCTGATGCAGTGGGTTTTACATGGTTCAGGGCATAAGGCGGCTACGATAGCGGGAAAAGTAACCGCATTGCGATAGGTTTTATAGGCCGCACTGAAAGCACCACGACCAGCCTTTTCAATAAAATCAACGACTTCAAGATGAAAAGGGCATGAAGCCTGGCAAAACGGCACTTCTTTTTGAATACAGTTTTTAAATTGTTTATAAAATCGTTCCATGGTATTCTCCTATCAGTAGTTTTTCATTCCTTTATCGCAGTTTTTTCCCCTGCCTAATTACTTTATCATAAACCACCCCTAAGCTTCAATCATTGCAGAGTGATTTGCCATATTCCTGTCTTTTCCTTTAAGTTTTTTAAATGATATTCCTGCTAAGAAGTTTAGGACAGTTGGCAGGAACGATAGCTCTTTAGAGCATATAGTGAGAAATTAACAGCCTGCGGTTTAACCAACCACAGGCCGCTAATTCACAGCTATGAAAGCATTTTTCACAGCTTCTATTCAATTCTATTCTTCAACTTTAATTGGGTTGGCTTTGATTCGTTCAATTTCCTCGTAGAAATCAGAGCCTAAGAAATATTTCTTAGGAGGCTCGATCTTGCCACCTTTCTCCAGGATTTCTAAGCCGGCTTTTACCTTTTCTGGTGTAGCAGGAAGTTCGAAGATCCGCACACCGCAAGCATTGTAAATCGCATTGATAACTGCCACATGAGCAGAGGATTGATATGCTTCAGAAGCTCCGGAAGAGCCGAAAGGATGTTTTTTCCTCTCTGTGACAAGGTGGATAATATCCATTTTATCCGGAATATCCTTGATCTGCGGTACGCCTGCTCCTGCGATGTTGTTGTGTTTCTTCACATCGTCATAGTTCTCGGAAAGAGCAAATCCGATGGAGTGTGACAATCCGCCGTAAGCCTGCCCGTTTACTGCATCTAAGTCACCGATAACGCCCACGTCGTCTACACAAGTCATGCCAAGTACGGTCACTTTGCCTGTTTCCGTATCTACTTCCACTTCAGCGAGGAAGAGGGCATATGTGTAGTCAGGAGTAGGATTACCTTTGCCTGTATTCGGATCAAGATCGCAAAGATCAGGATCTGATGGGTTTTCATATTGTGCTTCGTATCGAGTCGGAATGCCTTCTGCAACCATTTCTTCATAAGTTCTGAAGGTGCCATCGGGCTTTCTCATTGCGTTGATCAAAAGATCTGCTGCCATCTTGGTAGCTTTACCGTTCATATAAAGGGAACGGGAAGAAGCGCTGGCGCCGTGATCAGGACAATGTTTGCTATCATTTTGGATGAGCACGATATCGTCTACCGTAACCCCTAACGGTTTTAGTGCCTCAAGAGTCACATGAAGCGAACCTACGTCGCCGCCCTGACCTTGATCTTGCCAAGTATCATATTTAACAAATTTTCCATCTTCTCTAAGTTCAAGGGCAACGGTGCACTGGTCTCCGGTACCTTCAGTAACATTATAACCGCCCCAAGCAAGGCCTACACCTCTGCGTTTCTTAGGCGTATCTGCTGCTTTCGCTTCAGCTACAGCTTTCTCGTAGATAGGTCTCATGGTTTCCATGATCTTTTCCATAGGATAATCTACGAAAGGATATTGATTGATATTCAGATCTCCCGGTCTTGCAATGTTTCTCCATCTGATCTCGAAAGGATCCATACCGATCTTTTCAGCCATCATATCCATCAGAGATTCGGAAGCCATATAAGCTTGTGGAGAACCGTAGCCTCTATAGGCAGTACCATAAGCATGGTTTGTAGTAGCTACCCTAGCCAGTCCTTGGCAATTAGGTACATTGTAGGGGAAGAACATAAATCGTGCGATACGAGTTGTTAAGTCGTCTCCCAATTCATTGAAGCATCCATGGTCTAATCCTGTATCCCATTCAGCAGCAATGATCTTGCCATCATTGTCACAGGCCAGACGAGCATTGGTATAAGAAGGAGCTCTCTTACCGGAGAAATGCATAAATTCTGCATAGGACATGGATAGAGCAATAGGCCTGTTATCACAGCAGAGGCAAGCGATAGCAGCAAGTGCATAGGATGCTGAAGCAATTCCCCAACCGAAAGTAGCACCAGTAGGATTTTCTATCACTCGAATTTTTTCAATAGGTACTCCGGTAGCTACTGAAATATCGTACATATTCGCATAGATAGCCTGAGATTTACATTGAACGGTCAGCATACCGTCGTCTCCCCAATAAGCCTGTATCGTATCTCCCTCGATCGGCATATGGGGTTCTCTGGTCGTATAGAAACTACCTTCTACCACATGCGGAGCGTTCTCCATCAGAGGAACCGTATCTTCTCCTTTTATGGTAGGTTGCATAGACCAAACATTGGGGTGGTCGTCATGGATACGCATTGCATCAGGCATTGCTGCATCCAGATAGTTCAGATATTCAGGCAGCCGCTCGATTTCGACAGTGACTTTTTCTGCTGCTGCTCGTGCATTTTCCTTTGTGTCCGCAGCAACTAATGCGACTACGTCACCGTAATAAACGATCTTGTCTTCAGCAAGGAGGTGATGAGTTGCTTCCGTTGCAAGGGTTCTCGGTAAAAAGACATACCAAGCAAGTCGGTTGCTGCCGCCGATTTCTTTTACGTCTTTAGCGGTGATAACCTTATAAACACCGGGCATTTTTTCTGCTTCTTCGGTGTTGATCTTTAATATTTTCGCATGATGTGCAATTTTAGGCTGAACAAGTGCAACATGAAGGGTGCCGCTAGGCATTTTCAGTTCAATGTCATCTCCGTAATCACACAATCCGCATACCTTGGCAATGGCAGCAGGTCTAACAATAGGTTTGCCGTATAAATCAGTCTCTCCTTCTTTCGGAACAGCCACCATGATGTCCTCAATGCTGCATTCTCCCCGCACCACTTTGGCAGCAGCCATCACAGCGTCCACTATTTGTTTGTAACCTGTGCAACGGCAAATATTTCTGTGCTTTTGGAACCAGTCTCTGACCTCTTCCCTTGTGGGATTTACATTCTCTTGAAGCAAAGCATAGGCAGATACGATAAATCCAGGTGTGCAAAAACCGCATTGTACTGCTCCGTAGTTCATAAATGCTACTTGAAGCGGATGCAAGTTGTTGGGTGTACCGATTCCTTCGATCGTAATCACTTTGCTGTATTCTTCAACAGAAGTGATTTTCCTCGCGCAAGAGCGGACTACCTTGCCGTTTAAAATCACAGAGCAGGATCCGCAAACGCCGGTACCGCAACCAACTTTTGTTCCCGTCAGTCCAAGGCGTCTTATCACGGTCGCTAGTGTGTCTTTCTCTGGATCGCAGATAAACATACGATCGACGCCATTGATGTTCAAGGTCATTTTTCTTAGCTTCATAATATCCCCCTTTATATTTTTCTAATATAGCTCATTGCGGAATGCTATCTGCCGCATAAATACTATATTTGATTTATTGAAACAGTTAAGTTTCCCCCTTTTTTAGGATATATGTTGTCAGGATATGTATGACTTAACTCTTAAAAGAAATGTATGACTCAATCCTTAAAAGAAAGGAGAAACTTAAACCAATTTCAACCAAACAAGGAAATCGTTTTTTTAAAGGTTTCTTGGAGCCTTGCTCTTACTTTGCTTCTTCAAATTTACTCTTGCCCTTACTTTTTAAATCGATTTTTTCATCCCATGATTCTCTCGATCTGTTCTATAATAAAAAAGATCTGATTTTGCGAAAAGGACAAAATCAGATCTTTCAATGTGCTCTGTACAAGAAGAAACACAATGAATTCCTTTTTTCCTTTCCGCATTGGGAGGCTTATCCGTTTCCAGATAAACCCTATCGGTCTTGTACCATAGCCTTTATAGACCACAGGTTTCAGA
>JAMNXX010000249.1 GCA_023623095.1 Bacillota bacterium
GGATTAAAGCAGATTGTTCAGCGTTCCTTATGATATTGTGTGTATGGGGATCACTTTATCTGTATTTTCATTTTCTAAAATGATTCTCTCATTAATTTTCTGATAAGCATCGATTCGTTCCTCCAATGACATATCCATAATTTTTGTAAAATGATCGCTATAGTAGGGAGTCAGGGTTTGTAGCGTGTCCATCAAACGGTTCAATGAATGATAGATTTTTAAGATGCGATCATGAATTTCTTTCAATTGCTGGATCTGATAAGGGTTGAGCGCATATCGGTTTTCAAAAATATAGTTTTGATATTCAGCGGTGCGAAGACCTAAATAAGGGATCAGTGCCCGTAGGATGAGTTGAATATATAGGATCTCAAATACATTTAAATCAATTACGTAAACTGTTTTCTCTTTTTTTATCTTTTCTTCTATTTTCTGCTGCAATGAGAAATGAATTAATTGTAGATCTTTTGGTGTTTCCAACCAGTATTCATTGGTATCTTGTATCCATTGTCCGTCTAATAAAATTTCATATAAATGCATTAGATCATTTCCTCTAAACTTTACTTTTGAAGAGATGATTTCCATAGCCTTTCTTCCTCACTGTCATATTTATATTTATGAATGCTATTTTAAAAAACAGTTTAATTAACTATATTTAAGTTTCCCTATTTTCTTTCCAAGTATCATTGAAAAAATTTCTTTTTATACTTTTAAATGCCTTATATTAGTATATTATTCTTTTTTTAAAATGTGAAAATTGGCTTTACAGATGGAAAAGAATGATATACTCTTATGAGTAAGAAAAATCAAAGATAAGGAGAATGTAGCATGGAAATTTTAAATAAAGTGCATATGGCCAAAAATGCTTCTATTCCTTTAGCAGCTGCAGGTTCGGAGCAAAAAAATAACGGATTGAAAGCAATTGCAAAAGCACTGCTTGCAAGGAAGGAAGAAATTGTTCGCGCCAATCGCTTGGATCTGGAAAGAAGCGAAAAAGAAAATCTGTCGGCTCCGCTTCTCAAAAGGTTGAAATTCGATGAGGGAAAGATCCAGGAAGTTGTTTCTGGAATTGAGAGCCTTGTGAAATTGGAAGATCCAATCGGACAAACAAAATTGGCAACTGAATTGGATACGGGATTAGAACTTTATCGCGTGAGCTGTCCCATTGGTGTAATCGGTGTTATATTTGAGTCCAGACCGGATGCATTGGTACAAATTTCTACCCTTTGTTTAAAAAGCGGAAATAGCGTATTGCTGAAAGGAGGTACGGAAGCAAGAGAAACGAATAAGATATTGGCTGAAATCATTACAGAAGAGACAGAAAAAGCGGGGATTCCAGAAGGTTGGATTCAGCTTCTAGAGACTCGATCGGATGTCAATGAGATGCTAAAATTGAGCGATGACATCGATCTAATTATTCCAAGGGGTTCGAATGAATTTGTAAAATATATTATGAACAATTCGAATATTCCCGTATTGGGGCATGCTGATGGGGTTTGCCATTGTTATGTCCACGAGGATGCAGATATGGATATGGCGATACAAGTGGCTGTCGATGCAAAAACGCAGTATATTGCAGCCTGCAATACGCTGGAGACCCTTTTGGTACATGAAAAAATCGCTCCGCTTTATTTGCCGAGGCTAAAGGCAGAACTCGAGAAAAAAGACGTTTTATTATTGGGCTGTGAAAAAACTCAACAGCTGATTTCTGTTCAACCTGCTTCCGAAGAAGATTGGAGTACGGAATATTTAGATTTGATTTTATCTGTTAAGATCGTAAAAGATATGAATGAGGCTATCCAACATATCAATCATTATGGATCTGGCCATACCGATGCGATCATTACAAAAAGCAAAGAAAATGCTTCAACATTTATGGCATTGGTTGATTCGAGCAGCGTGTTTTGGAACTGTTCTACCCGATTTAGCGATGGCTTTCGATATGGTTTTGGAGCAGAAGTAGGGATTAGTACAAGCAAAATCCACGCAAGGGGACCAGTGGGCTTGGATGGACTGATTATTTACAAATACAAGCTTTTAGGGAATGGGCATATCGTTGAAGATTATGCGAATCAAACAAGAACGTTTAAACATGCCTCATT
>JAMNXX010000109.1 GCA_023623095.1 Bacillota bacterium
TATCATACGAATTGCCTATCCGTGGACGAATTTCGGAGCGCAGTTTGCGATGCTCTTAACGACAGTCATTTGAAACATTTCCAGTTCGGGCAAGCTGAAACTCTTAGATTTAGAATTTCCAAAAGAATTTCTGGCACAATTTAAAGGACCTAAATTCGGAGTGCAGGGGGTTCGGGAATTGTTGGGAGTATTCGATCGCCCTCTACTCAATAATATGATCAAACCCTGTACAGGAATTGATCCGGAAACGACAGCAGAATTGGCTTATGAGGCTGCCCGTGGAGGGGTGGACATCATTAAAGATGATGAGTTGGTTGCAGACGCACCCCATTGTCCCCTTGTTGACCGAGTGAAGGCAGTTATGAAAGCGATCAAACGTGCAGATGAAGAAAAAGGAGAAAAGACCCTTTTTGCATTTAATATCACTGACCGAACGGAAAAGCTGCGGGATAATGCTTATCGGGCAATCGAAGCAGGCGCAAATTGTTTAATGGTAAATTATTTTACAATCGGATTGGATGCGACTCGAATGTTGACAGAAGATCCGAATATCGATGTACCGATTCTAGCGCACTCTGATTTTACGGGAGCAGTGTATGAGTCCCCTTGGTCTGGCGTGAGTGCAACATTAGTCGGTGCAAAATTACCGCGTTTAGCGGGACTGGATATGGCAATTGGTTTGAGTCCCTATGGAAAATTCCCAATTATGATGGATACGTTTCTCAATATGGGATTTCAGATGTTGGCTCCTTGGGCTCATATCAAGCCGATGTTTCCAATGCCGGGAGGCGGCACTACCCAAGGGCATGTTGAGGATCTTGTTAATAAATTTGGTAAGGATGTGATGATTGCTTCCGGAGGTGCAATCCATGGACATCCGATGGGGCCTGCTGCAGGGGCGAGAGCGTTCCGACAGGCTATCGATGCAGTGATGGCAGGAGAAAGCTTGGAGGAAGCCGGAAAACAGCATAAAGAGCTAGGTATGGCTCTTGGTTTGTGGGGAATATACAAAGAGGAAAAAGGCGGCATATTCGATCTAAAAGGTTGAATCCCTAAGAAAAATTATTGATTATCATTTGATAAATTGAAAAGGAGGATGTTGATATGGCAAAACAATATACAAGAGAACAAGTAACAAAAAGGCTTCGGGACATGATTGCTTCCGGTAAGCCCGTTGTCATCGCAGGGGCAGGTACCGGTATTTCCGGTAAATTTGCTGAGCGAGGTGGAGCGGATCTGATTGGCGTTTACAATTCAGGCCTATATCGTATGGATGGAAATGGCTCCTTAGCAGGCCTAATGCCTTACGGCAATGCCAATCAAATCGTTATTGAACTGGCCAATCGGGTCTGTCCCCAAATCAAGGAAGCTCCTATGATTGCAGGGATTTGCGGAAGCGATCCCACTAGGGAAATGCTCCCCTATTTAAAACATCTTAAAGAACTAGGTTTTTCTGCAGTGATGAATTTCCCTACGGTAGGTCTGATCGATGGCAGATTCCGCAGGGAGCTGGAAGATACGGGAATGGGATATGGAAAAGAAATTGAATCCCTAAAGATGGCCTCTGAGCTAGGGATGTTTACATTGGGATATGCCTTTAACGAAGAAGAAGCCAGAATGGTTGGGGAAGCAGGTTTGGACGTGCTGATTTGCCATATGGGTTTGACGACCGGTGGTGCGATTGGCTCCAAATATTCTGAAGAAGTATCTTTGGAAAAATGTGCAGAATTGATTAACCGCATGGCTGCCGAAGCGCGTAAAGGAAATCCTGATATCATGATTTTTGCTCATGGTGGTCCTATCTCCTCTCCAGAGGATACGGGATATATTTATGCACACTCAGAGGCTGTTGGTTTTCTAGGTGCATCCAGTATTGAGCGTATTCCGGTTGAACAACCTTTGATGGAGGCTGTTAAGGCGTTCAAAAATCAAAAGCTCAACGTTTAGTAAATGAATTTCTAAGGAATGTGAAATATAGCAGCAACCGTGTTGACGCTAAGTCTATCAATATCTTTAACACGGTTGCTATTTATGAAAAGGAGGGGAGGAGAATCATGAAACCAAAAATCCTTGTTGCAGGGATTTTAGATACAAAGG
>JAMNXX010000030.1 GCA_023623095.1 Bacillota bacterium
AAAGATTTCAAAAAAGACTAAGATGCATGGCTCCTTTAGAATATCGAAACCATGCATCCAAATGTGCATAAATTTTAATTAAATTGGTTGTCTACTTGATAAGGGGCAGTTCATGTGATCGCCCGAAGTTAAGGAGCGGGCGGTCAAAGACCGCTCCTACGGCAGCGTCCTGCTGTTTTCACGGATTTTTAGAAATTTTTCAGAGGCTTTTCTTACGAATCTTTTATCAGTCATACCTGCCGCTTTCCGTGAATCCTTCTGAACACTGCAACTCATAAGGTTCTAACGTAGGAGCAATCTGTATTCTAAAAATAAACTGTAGAGGAGACCTGTGGTCGCCCGAAGATAAGGAGCGGGCGGTCGACCGTCCCTACCGGTTCTCAAATTCCTTGTTAGGAAAAGCGTTCCTTACGAATATATAAGGAATTTTTTTGACCATTATCGATCCTATCGATAAACAGGAATTGTTTCACTCTTTCTAGAATATCGTAGAGGATCAATGCATATTGAACATTTCAAATAATATACGACATTACATCCATGATCTAGAATGGGGATATTTGGTTATCATGATAAAAAAGAAAAAAGGGAGGGTCGCTATGAACGAATGGGAAGCACGCAAAAAGATAGACGGATTGGTAGAAAAACTGAATTATCACAATTATCGATATTATGTTTTAGATAGTCCTGAGATTACAGACTACGAATATGACCAAATGATAGATGAGCTTTCAAAGTTAGAAAGACAATTTCCGGCACTGATTCGCCCAGATTCCCCAACGCAGCGGGTAGGGGGAGAGCCGCTACCTGCCTTTGAGCAGGTGATGCATATGGTACCGATGTTGAGCCTGGACAACTCCTATGACAAGGGAGAACTCCTGGATTTTGACAGGCGAACGCGGCGGACTATCAGCGGACCGATAGAGTATGTGGTAGAGCCGAAAATTGACGGACTTTCGGTATCTTTAAAATATGAAAAAGGAATATTTGTTCAAGGGGCGACCCGTGGTGATGGCCGGATAGGCGAAAATATTACCCAAAACCTCCGCACGATCCAGTCGATTCCGCTTAAGTTAAAAGACCCGATCGACATCGAAGTGCGAGGGGAAGTGTATATTTCCCGGGAAAAATTTGTAGAATTAAACAGAAAGCAAGAGGAAAAGGGAGAGATGATATTTGCCAATCCCAGAAATGCAGCAGCAGGTTCTTTGAGGCAGCTAGACCCCAGGATTACCGCCCGGCGTCCATTAGATATTTTCATATTCAATATTCAATGGAGCGAAGGAATTTCCATTCAAAAGCACAGCGAGGGATTGGCGTACTTAAAAGAAATTGGATTTAAAACTGCCCCCCATGAAGTTTGCACCGATATCGAAAGCGTGATTCAGGTTTGTGAGGAATGGGCAAAGAAGAGGCGCGAGATTGATTTCGATATTGACGGGATGGTGGTGAAGGTCAACGATTTGAAGCAGCGAGAGGAACTGGGAACGAAGACAAAATCTCCTCGATGGGCGATCGCTTATAAATTTCCTGCAGAACAGCAGAAGACATTCGTTAAAGATATTATTGTACAGGTTGGACGGACGGGAGCGCTGACGCCTACTGCCATATTGGAACCGGTAAGGGTAGCCGGTTCTGTCATTGGACGTGCCACGCTGCATAATGAGGATTATATTAAAGAAAAAGATATCCGGATTCTCGACAAAGTGATCATACAAAAAGCCGGAGATGTGATTCCGGAAGTAGTAGAAGTAGTGTTTGACGAGCGAACAGGGGAAGAGAAGGTCTTTCAGATGCCAAAGCTTTGTCCTTCCTGCGGTGAAGAAACTGTAAGGTTGGAAGGGGAAGCGGTGACAAGATGCGTGAATGCTTCCTGTCCTGCTCAGCTGGAAAGGAGGATCATCCATTTTGTATCTAGGGATGCGATGAATATCGAGGGCATCGGTCCTTCGATCGTATCTTTGCTTTTAGAGAATGAACTGATTCGAGACGTTGCGGATCTATATGATCTAAAAAAAGAGGATCTAATTCCATTGGAGAGAATGGGAGAAAAATCAGCGCAAAATTTAATTGATGCGATAGAAAAATCAAAAGATAATGATTTGGATCGGCTCATCTTTGGGCTCGGGATCCGGTTGGTTGGAGCAAAGGCGGCCAGGTTGCTGGCGCAGGCTTTCGGGGAGATGGAAAAGCTCATGACAGCGGCTCATGAGGAAATCATACGCATCCCGGAAATCGGTGAAAAAATGGCACAGAGCATCGTTGCCTTTTTTGAGGAGGAAGAAAATATTGCACTCATAGAAAAATTGAAAAAGACGGGAATCAATATGAAGTGGAAGCAAAAAGGAGAAAGTTCTGATGTCAAGAAATTAGAAGGGCTTACTTTTGTTTTGACCGGAACATTGGAAAAATATACCCGAAACGAAGCAAAAGAAATCATCGAAAAGTTGGGAGGAAAAGTATCCGGCAGCGTAAGCAAAAAGACCGATTATGTGCTTGCGGGTTCAGCAGCCGGATCGAAGCTGGATAAGGCGAAAGCATTGGAGATTTCCATTCTTACGGAAGAAGAGTTTGAAAAAATGATCGAATAAACCGGCACTTGTTGTTTTTTTCGTATCAAGAAAAGAAAGGGGAAGAGGAATGTTTTCTGATACAAATATCGAAGAGATGGCAGCTCGAATGAAACTGCAGTTGACAGAAGAGGAAAAAGATGATTTTTTGAGCGTGCTAAATGAAATGCTCGTATGGACGGAACAGATCGATAAAGCGGAGATCGAGGAAGAAAAATCCGACCAAGATATATTGATTCTTAAAAATATATTTCGGGAGGATGTAATCCAGCCGTCTATGGAAATTCAGAAAGTATTTCAAAATGCGCATGATGCAAAGGATGGCTACTTTCGAGTACCGAATGTGCTGGAATGATGGGAGGAGGAAGAGCGTATGGGATTATGGGAACATACCGTTCTTGAAATACAAAAGATGTTGAAGGCAAAGACGGTCAGTGTGAGGGAAGTAACAGAAGATGTCCTCGATCGAATTGAGCAGGTAGAGCATTCGACAAGAGCCTATATCCATATTTGCGATAGAGAGGAAATTTTAGAAAAAGCATCTGCAGTTGAAGAGCGAATTCAAAATCAAAATACGGGCGGGCTGGCAGGGATTCCGACGGCGCTGCAGGATGATATCTGCACGGAGGGGATCACTACGACTTGTGGTTCAAAGATGCTGGAGAAATTTGTTCCGCCCTATGATGCAGAGGTTGCAAGAAGGCTGCTTGAAGAGGATTGTATTTTGTTGGGGAAAACCAATCTAGATGCCTTTGGGATAGGGGCTTCTACGGAAAATTCTGCTTTCTATCCGACGAACAACCCTTTGAACAAAGAGAGGATACCGGGAGGGGCGGGCGGAGCTGCTGCAGCCGTTGCTGCCGGGGAGGCTTTTTTTGCATTGGCTTCCGATGCAGCGGGAGCAATCCGACAATCGGCTTCTTACTGCGGACTCGTAGGGTTAAAACCTACTTATGGGCTTGTTTCCAGATACGGGTTGATTACGCATGCACCGTCTTTGGTTCAAATAGGGATTTTAACGAAAGATGTGCAAGATTGCGCGGCGGTATTGAATGGGATCGCAGGATATGATGAAAAGGACGGGAATTCGGTTGCGACAGAGAAAATCGATTATCCGGAAGCATTGGGTGAGGGAAATGTGAAGGGGATACGAATCGGGATCCTTTCAAATGATTTTGGTATGGAAATCGATCCGAAGATACAGGATGGCATTGAGAAAGCAGCTGAAGCCTTTGAAAATCTGGGGGCGCAAATAGAAAGCATACGGGTTCCCCATCTGCAGTATGGATTGCCTGCCCATTTGGTGATTGCAGCGGCAGAGTCTAGCTCCGCTTTGGGGCGCTTTGATGGGATCCGATACGGCTATCACAGTGAAAATGCTGCAGATATTGAGGAATTGTTTGTAAAAACGAGAAGCGAAGGGTTCGGAAAAGCGGAGAAGATGTGGATGCTGTTGGGAGGATATATGCTTCAGCGTGGAAAAGGTGCTGAACGCTATCAGAAAGCTTTGAAATTGAGAGCACAGCTTCGAAAGGATTTTATGCAGATTTTTGAATCCTTTGATTTAATTCTGGCTCCTGTATGCCCTGGACTGCCGCCGGAGAAGGAAAAACAGATGGACGAGTTTCTTAAGGTGTATCAAAATTATACTTGTACAGCAGCAGCTAATCTGATCGGGCTTCCTGCACTGTCAATCCCCTGTGATATTCAGCAAGGGATTCCGATAGGGGTGCAGCTAATAGGCGGCTTTTTCAAAGAGGGGCTCATTTTGCAGGCAGCTTATGCATTTGAACAAATGCAAGGGGGATTTCAGCGAAAATTCAATTGCAATCCGGAAAAATTGGATGCGCAAAAGAAAAACAACACAGGAAATGAAGGCGAAGGGAGGGAGCGCAATGAAATATGAGGTTTGGGTAGGACTGGAGATTCATGTGGAACTTTTGACGGAGTCTAAATTATTCTGCGGCTGTTCTACGGCTTATGGGGCAGAGCCAAATACCCGCTGTTGCCCTGTTTGCTTGGGGCTGCCCGGTACCCTTCCTGTTTTGAACCGAAAGGCAATCGAATATGGGATCAGGACAGGAATTGCGCTCGATTGCCAGATTGCGAAACGAAGCAAGTTAGACAGAAAAAATTATTTTTATCCTGATTTACCCAAAGCATATCAGATCTCCCAATATGATCAGCCGCTGTGCGAGAAGGGTTTCCTTTCTTTAGAAGATGGAAAGCGGATCGGGATCCGGAGGATTCACATCGAGGAGGATGCGGGGAAATTGCTCCATCAGGAGGATGGAACGACGTGGATCGACTACAATCGAGCCGGTGTTCCGTTGATCGAGATCGTGACGGAGCCGGATATTCGTTCTTCCGAGGAGGCAGCCGAGTTTCTTGAGAATTTAAAACAAATCCTTCAATACATTGAGGTATCGGACTGCCGGATGGAACAAGGTTCTTTGCGCTGCGATATTAATGTCAATGTGCAGTCCGCAGATGCATCTGAAAGAAGCGAAATTGTCGAAATTAAAAATTTGAATTCTTTTAAAGCCGTCGCAAAGGCCATCGAATATGAAGCGAAACGACACATCAATCTATTGAAGGAAGGGAAAAATACGCTTAAAGAAACGAGAAGATGGGATGAATCCAAAAATCAGACCATCGGGATGCGTAGCAAGGAAGGGGCAGAAGACTACCGGTATTTTCCTGAACCGGATTTATCGGCGATAGAAATCGATGAAGAATGGATTGCTGAAATTCGAGAGACTCTTCCTGAATTGCCCCGGCAAAGGAAGGAAAGATTTATAAAGGACTATGGATTGTCTTCGTACGATGCTGCCCTTTTGACAGCTTCCAAAGAAACAGCGGATTTTTTTGAGGAAGTGGCAGAAAGATTTCACGATAAAAAAATGATCAGCAACTGGATGATTACAGAATTGTACGGAAGATTGAATCGATCCGGAGAAGAAATTAAGGATTTAAAATTCTCTGCTCAAGATTTTGCAAACCTGTTGCAATTAATTGATAATAAAGCGATCAGCAATCATGCTGCAAAAGAAATATTTCGGGAAATGTACGAAACAGGGAAAGCACCTTCTCAAATTGTTTCAGAAAAAGATTGGAAGCAGATCTCTGATGAAAGGGAAATTCAATTGCTTGTAGGAAAAGTGATTGAAGAAAATCCTCAATCCGTTATCGACTACAAAAATGGGAAAGATCGCGCATTAGGATTTTTAGTAGGACAGGCGATGAAAGCCTCTAGAGGAAAGGCGAATCCCAAAATTGTCAGCAAGTTGATGAAAGAAATGATAGAACAAAGCGAATTAAAATAGGCACACCCCTTTTTGGCGGCACGTCCCTTCATATTAGGAAGGTGGGGACTCGTGCCGCCAATAGGATAAGAGGCTGATTGGACTTCGAAGAGAATCAAATTTTTTGGAATAAAATATTTATGGATGCCACGGTTTATTTTTTTCATGATTGGTCTGTTTTTTCGGGGAAGGTTTCGGAGTAAAATGAACGCACGAAGGATGGGGTGTTGATACATGGGAAGTAATATGTGTCATCGTGCATTTTCCATCTTGCTCAAATAGACAGTTCAAAGAGCAGTTGATGTTCATCATTTTAAGACTCGCCTCCTATCGATAGTATTTGAAAACCTTTTAAATTCATGTCTTGAAAAATATAGATAATGAAGATGAGGTTGGAAAATATAAACCTACTGCTGATTTTGCCGTATAGAATACGAAAGAAAGGTACAGGATAAGGAGAGATTTTAGGAAGGAGGATAGGATGATTTTCCCCGATTATCAAGAAACAGGCCGTGTTTATCATATCATCAGCTTGATGGATTTAAAAAAAACATTAAAAGAAGGAATTGCCTATGATGATAAAATCACGTACCATACAAAATACAATGGATTTCATGAATGGATTGATGGATTGAAGCCGGAGTGGATCCCTGATTGGGTGAACCGGAAAAAGGCGATTTTTGCGAGCATGAATTATCGGAAATCTCATCCGTTTCATTCTCATACTGCAATCCTTGCTGTTCGTATTCAACCTGAAAAATGTTGGGTAGCCAATGAGAACTATGTTAATCAGAACTATGAACCTTTTATCCTCCAACATATCGAGGAATTTCGTTCTTGCCGGGACTACCTAGAGAAAGAAGGAACACAGCTGTTAAGAAAATATTGGGAGACTTCTTTGAGCTTTGAAGATAATTTGAGTGTACGGGTCGATAAGCAGGAAGGGTTCGACGCAGAAATCCTTATTTTTCATCCGATTCAACCAAAGGATATTCGCGTGATGTATATTATCTCCGATCACCGCATGATGACGGTGGAAGATTGGAAGAAGCGATTTTGCCAGTAATTTTTTAAACTTCAGAAAGTTGAATGGTTTGTCCATTCATTTATCGAAAAAAGTAGGATATAATGGAGGATGAAAACTGCAATGAGCCAAGGAGGAATTGAGGATGAAAGTAGGGAAACTGGATGCGGAATTATTGAGGAAAATTGTTTTTGAAAATATTACATATAGACGGGATGAAGTGCTGGTAAGACCTGAAGTAGGAGAGGATTGTGCTGTTGTTGATTTTGGAGAATATGCATGTGTCTTATCGACCGATCCGATTACAGGAGCTGTTAACGAAGTAGGGAGGCTGGCGGTACATATCTCCTGCAACGATATTGCATCAAGCGGAGTGGAACCTTTGGGGTTGATGTTTACACTGCTGGCGCCGGAGGGGACGACAGAGGAGGACATCAATGCGATCATGAAGCAGGCAGGGGAAGCGGCTGCAGCCCTTCATGTAGAAATCATCGGCGGGCATACGGAAATCACCTCTGCAGTAAATAAAATTGTTATTTCGACGACAGCCATTGGAAGAAAGCAGAAAAATGGGGTTATCAGCAGCAGCGGCGCTGCAGTTGGAGACAGCGTTGTTCTGACGAAAACAGCTGGTTTGGAAGGAACGGCGATTTTGGCGCATGATTGGGAAGAACGCTTGAAGAAGCATCTGGGAAGTGAAATTGTAGAAAATGCGAAAAAGATGATGTCTGATATCAGCGTTGTTCCGGAAGGGATTATCGCCGGAGAAATCGGTGCAACCAGCATGCATGACGTTACGGAAGGCGGGCTTTTAGGTGCTGTATGGGAAATATGTGAGGCTTCCGGAGTCGGCGTAAGGATAGAAAGCGAAAAGATAAAGATCCCATTGGAGACCCAGAAAATATGTGCATTTTTTAATATCGATCCGTTGAAATTGATATCGAGCGGCTGTATGCTAATGACGATCCCGAAAGAGAAGGAACAGGCATTATTGACACGATTTAAGGAGAAAAATATCGAAGCGAGCGTGATCGGAGAGATCATAGAAATTCAAAAGGGACGCTATTTATTGAAGGGTGAGGAGAAAATCGAAATTCAGCCCCCGGAAAGCGATGAATTGTATAAGGCAGTTTATATGTAGATAGTTTGCATTAACTGATATAAAGGGGGAATAAAAAAATGATGATCGGATCCGAATGGGATGGAGATATGCTACCAGAGTGGGAGAAGTTTCTAAATAGGGCAAACCGAACCAAGATGGAATGGGAAACTTTTATGAAGACAGGGAGGATAAGCCCTGATAGTGTGATTTCAGCGGAAATTTTAAGTTCTTGGATTCGATGTAGGAAAAGAGGGCTAAACCCGTACAACGAAAAACCAGTTGTATGTAGTAGAGATGAAATTGAACAACGTATCGAAGACAATTATAATTTACTAAAAACAGCTGCTCCTTTGCTACAGGAAATGTCAGAGAGCATAAGGGGATCTGGATTTCGGTTTGATGTGTACGATGCAGATTTGTATCTTATTGCACGATTTGGAAAAAAAGGCATAGAAGAAAACTTACCAAGAAGAAAAATGCAGTTGGGTACGAGTCAAAGAGAAATGGATATTGGAACAAATGCCACATGTTTAGCAGCATTATTGGAAAAACCAATACAATTAATGGCGTATGAACATTATAATGTGATTTTTCATCGAATGACTTGTGTAGCTGTTCCGATAAGAGGTGCAGATGGAAAAGTGACTGCAGTAATAAATGCAGATGGGTATTGTTGGCCAATGCACAAGCATACTTTAGCGATGTTAATTGCGCTTAGGAGAAGTATAGAGCATGAATTGCATCAAAATGAAGGACAAGAAAATGCTAAAATACTAAACAAGCTAAATATGGAAATAATAGAAACGCTGGATAGTCCATTTATAGTGGTGGATAGAGACGGTACAGTTAAACTAGCAAATAAGGCAGCGCATAATATGTTAGGAAATAACCGAAAAGAAATAGTAGGATTTTCTTGTGAAACTTTATGGGGAAATAGGAATCCATTTATGGAAGTGCTAAATAGAAAGAAAGAGATAAGAAATGGAGAATTCTTATTTCAATTAGGTTCTAAGGCGCTAAGATTGAGGGGCACCATAAGACCTATAATATCTGAAGAGGGAAAATTACAAGGAGCTAGTGGGATTTTAATGGATAACCTAAAAGTGAGTTGCAAGAATAAAAATAGAGCTGAACGTAAGGCCTATTATACTTTTGAAAATCTAATTGGAGAAAGTGCGGAAATAAAGCAAACGATACGGTTAGCCAGAGAAACTGCGGCAACGCATAGTAATATATTAATTCAAGGTGAAAGCGGAACAGGCAAGGAACTGTTTGCGCAGTCGATCCATAATGCAAGTTTATATAAAGAAGGACCTTTTGTTGCCGTAAATTGTTCCGCAATACCACAGGGGCTTTTAGAAAGTGAACTATTTGGGTATGAGGAGGGGAGTTTTACAGGAGCTAAAAGAGGCGGACAAATGGGAAAGTTTGAGTTAGCTGCACAAGGGACTATTTTTCTTGATGAAATAAATTCAATGCCTCTTGATATGCAGGTAAAGATATTGAGAGTTCTGCAAAACAAAGCGATAACTCGAGTAGGCGGTTCTAATGAGATTCCTATTAATGTCAGAATTATTGCTGCAACAAATGTAGATTTATGGGAATCAGTTAGGGAAGGAACCTTTAGGGAAGATTTATTCTATAGATTGAATGTAATTACGATAATTATACCACCACTAAGGGAAAGAACAGGGGATATTCCGATTTTAGTTGATTACATTATTAAGAAGCTATCAAATCAAGCTCAACAAGAGATATTTGTTGAAGATGCAGCGATAAAATTAATGGAAGATATAATTGGCCGGGGAATGTCCGTGAATTGGAAAATGTTATTGAGAGAAGCCTGATTCTAGCTAGAACAAGAGGCTCAAACATAATAACATTGGAAGATGTTCTAGATTATCGAGGGATTAGAGAATATAAATCCGAAAAGCTTTCCCAAGGGACTATCATAAAGGAAAAGAGTGTTAATACTGATGCCTATAAACTTGAATTGATTGAAAAACAGGAAATAGAGAGAGCTTTAAGAAAAAACAAAGCGAATATCTCTAAAACTGCACGGGAACTAGGTATTGCTAGGAATACGCTTTATAGAAAAATTAAACGTTATAATATTCATGTTTGATACACTTTTTTGGAAGTATTTT